>NZ_JBFUIC010000192.1:0-8637 GCF_056402075.1 Pseudomonas sp. P4_C3 | reverse complement strand
CCCGGCATCCATGCCGGGTTGCCCACTGCGCAGAACCTCCACTCGGCCTCACGAGGGGGCGTGTACCGCAACAGCGTCCGAGGCGGCCTACCGGCCGGCCTGGTTCTGATGCGTGCGTGTTTCCCTGTAGGAGCTGTCGAGTGCAACGAGGCTGCGATCTTTTGATTTTTGACAATGTCGAAGGGTGCGGAAGATCAAGATCAAAAGATCGCAGCCTGCGGCAACTCCTACAGGGGGAATCCGTTTAGCCGAAAGAGATTGGTCGGCCATAAGGCCGCCTTCGCGAGCAAGCTCGCTCCCACAATGGGTCGGCCTACACCAACTGCTCTTCACCACTCAACAGGCCGAGCGTTAGCTCGCCTGCAGCTCTTGATCTTGATCCACCCGCCCCCTCGGAAGGCTGAGCGGAGGTGTTCATCCGGGGATGGGCGCGCAGCGCCGTTCGACGCAGTCGAACTCATTGCATGTAGGTCGAAGCGAAGCCGACCGGAGGGCAATGCCCCCGGATGAATACCGGAGCGAAGGAACCCCGAGCCTTAGCGAGGGGCCGTACGTTCGGGGCGAGCGTTTTTTGCTTACTTTTTTAGGCGCTTGTAAAAAAGTGAGTCGCCGTAAGGGCGAAACCGCCAGCCGTCGTTACCGCAGAAACGGATATGTACCCAATCAACCCACGACCCTGGTCGGCCCAAAGGCCGCCAAGGTCAACAACAAACTCAGGCCAAACTCTTGCTGACCACTTCAAACACATCACTGGACAACTGCCCCGAAGCCCGAATCCGCTCCAGCTCCCCCTTCATCAAAACCTGACGAGCACTGTCGTACTTGCGCCAGCGAGTCAAAGGCGCCAACTGGCGAGAAGCAATCTGCGGATTGAAGCCATTCAACTCGATCACCAGATCCGCCAGGAAGCGATACCCGGAACCGTCGGCGGCATGGAAGTTGATCAGGTTCTGCCCGGCAAACGCACCGACCAGCGCCCGCACCTTGTTCGGGTTCTTGATGTTGAACGCCGGATGCTGCATCAACGCCTTGGTCCGTGCCAGGCCACCGGGCAACACGCTGCCAGCCTGGACGCTGAACCACTGGTCCATGACCAGCGGGTTGTCCTTGAAGTGCTCGGCGAAGCTGACCAGCGCCGTGGCCTTCTCGGCTTCGAAGGGCGAGTTGACCAGCACGGCGAGTGCGGTCAGGCGCTCGGTCATGTTGTCGCACGCATCGAACTGCTCCAGCGTCGCCGCCAGAACTTCCGGCTTGCCGCTGAGCATCAGGTACGACAGCGCGATGTTCTGCAACGCGCGGCGAGCGAAGTGCTCGGCTTCGGCCACGTACGGCGTCTGCCTGGACAGTTCGCGATTGCCCTGATAACGCAGCCACAGACCTTCGAACAACGCATCGGTCAATTGCTTGCGGGCAAATTCACGCGCCGTGTGAATCRCTTCGACATCCGCCACTTCGCTGATTTCGGTCAGGTACGCCTCGCTTGGCAGCGAGAGCATTTCGGCAACCATGGCCTGATCCAGCGACTCGTCCGAGAGCACCGTGCGCAGCGCCGACACCAGACGCTGATCGAGTACCAGCGCTTCGCCCTTCTGCTGCTGGGCGATCAGCTCTTGCAGCACCTGCACCGACAATTGCTGGCCGGCATCCCAGCGATTGAAGCCGTCGCTGTCGTGCTGCATCAGGAACATCAGTTGATCACGGTCGTACGGGAAGCTCAGCTTCACCGGCGCCGAGAAACCACGCAGCAACGACGGCAGCGGTTGTTCGGCGATGTCGACGAAGGTGAAGGTCTGTTCGGCTTCGGTCACGGAAATGACCCGCGAGGTGCCTTGCGCGGAGGCTTCCCCGGACAGACGCAGGGCAATCGCTGCCCCTTTGGAATCCAGCAGGCCCAGCTCGACCGGGATCACGAACGGCAGTTTTTCAACTTTGTCCGGGGTTTGCGGGCAGCTCTGGCGGAAGGTCAGGCTGTAGGTTTTCGCCGCCGCATCAAAGGACTCGCTCACCGCCAGACGTGGTGTACCGGCCTGGCTGTACCAACGCTTGAACTGGGTCAGGTCAACGCCATTGGCATCCTCCATGGCCTTGATGAAGTCATCGCAGGTCACGGCCTGGCCGTCGTGGCGTTCGAAGTACAGGTCGCTGCCTTTGCGGAAACCTTCGGCACCGAGCAAGGTGTGGATCATGCCGACCACTTCCGAGCCCTTCTCGTACACGGTCAGGGTGTAGAAGTTGGAAATCTCGATGAAGCTGTCCGGGCGCACGGCGTGGGCCATGGGGCCGGCGTCTTCGGCGAATTGGTGGGTGCGCAGGTAGGCCACGTCCTGGATGCGCTTGACCGTGGCCGAGTTCATGTCCGAGGAGAAACCGGCATCGCGGAACACGGTGAAGCCTTCCTTCAGCGAGAGCTGAAACCAGTCGCGGCAGGTCACGCGGTTGCCCGACCAGTTGTGGAAGTATTCGTGGGCGACAATCGCCTCGACCCGCTGGTGCGCGGCGTCGGTRGCGGTTTCGGCMYKGGCCAGCACGGCGCTGGAGTTGAAGATGTTGAGGCCCTTGTTTTCCATGGCGCCCATGTTGAAGTCATTCACGGCGACGATCATGAAGATGTCCAGGTCGTACTCGCGACCGTAGACCTCTTCGTCCCAGCGCATGGATTTCTTCAGGCTGTTCATCGCGTGCTGGCACTTGTCGATGTTTTCCGGCTCGACGTAAATGCGCAGCGCCACATTGCGCTCGCTCATGGTGGTGAAACTGTCTTCGACGCACCACAGGTCACCGGCCACCAGCGCAAACAGGTACGCCGGTTTCTTGAACGGGTCTTCCCAGGTCGCCCAGTGCCGCCCTTCTTCACCGGGACCGGAAGCGATCGGGTTGCCGTTGGACAGCAGCACCGGATAGCTGTGTTGTTCAGCGACTACCGTGGTGGTGAACGTGCTCATCACATCCGGGCGGTCGAGGTAATAGGTGATCTTGCGAAAGCCTTCGGCCTCGCACTGGGTGCAGAACATCGTGCCGGACTTGTACAGGCCCTCCAGCGCGGTGTTGGTTTCCGGGTGGATCCGGACGCTGGTGTCGACCGTGAAGGTGGCGCTGGTCGGGTGCAGGGTCAGGTGATTCTCGGTCAGCTGATACTGCGCCTCGGAAAGCTCCTGGTCGGCCAACGTCACCGCCAACAGCTCAAGCTGCTGGCCGTCGAGCACCAGCGGCGGCAGGCCCGGGCCACGCTCGGGGTTGCGGCGCATCACCAGTTGCGCATGGACCAGGCTGTGGTCCTCGTACAACTCGAAGGTCAGGTGCGTTTCGTCGATCAGGTACTCGGGCGCCTGATAGTCCTTGAGGTAGATCATCTTCGGTTGTTCGGTGCGCATGCTGGAGTCCTTACTGATGCACGGCGAGCTGGTAAGCCGTGTATTTACGAATGTTGATCACGCCGGTGTCGAAGATCAGGTATTGACCCTTGATCCCCATCAGCGTGCCTTCGGCAATCGGGTTCTTGTCCAGGTTGAAGCTGACAATCTTCGTCGGGTACTGCTCGACCGGATAGCGGATTTCCAGCGGTTCGACGTCGGTCACCGGCTGGATCGCCTGCAAGCCAAATCGCTGCTGCAACCCCAGCAAACCTTCAGCGCAGCTGTCGAACAGCTGATCGCGGACTTCGGCCAGGTTCACCGCCGCCGCATCGCCCTTGAGCAAAGCACGCCAGTTGGTCTTGTCGGCCACCTGGCTGCGGAACAGATCCTCGACGAAACCGGACTGCTGACGGGTCGATACGCGCATGATCGGCAAGGCCTGGCTCGCACCCTGGTCGAGCCAGCGGGTCGGCAATTGGGTGGCACGGGTAATCCCGACTTTCACCCCCGACGAGTTGGCCAGATACACCACGTGATCAGTCATGCAAAACTTCTCGCCCCATTCCGGCTCGCGGCAGGTGCCGGCGTCGAAGTGGCAGCGTTCCGGGCTCATGATGCAGACGTCGCACTGGGCCAGTTTGGTCATGCACGGGTAGCAGTAGCCCTGGCTGAAACTGGTCTTGGTCTTGCGTCCGCAATGGATGCAGTGGATCGCGCCCAGGTATTCCAGGCGAACCGTGGTGCCGATCAACGGATTGACCGGGACCTCGGTTTCGCCCAGACGCAAAGCGTATTGCACGTTCGGCCCGGCCAGGCGCGCCGACATTTTGCTGATTGCACCGCGGCCAATCTCGATCAATGGATGGCATCCGACTTGAACAGGATATTCGGCACTTCGATCGACTTCGAGGCGCATTCCTGCGGCCCCATGTAGCCGGTACGCTGGTCTTCTGGCAGGTTCTGGATTTCCCAGGCGATCATCGCCTGCAACGACAGCTCGCGTTGTTCGGCGGTGAGCTTGCCACCGTCGGACCATTTGCCGATTTCCACGGCCAGTTTCAGGCTCTCGTAGATATCGGAGGTGATGTTGTTGATCATTTCGTTAAAAGAGGACATTGAGTCTCCGTCTCTTCATTGCAGGTTCTGAATTAGGCGGCCAGTTTACGGCGGTTATACAAACCGCCCAACAAACCGCTGAAGCATCCGATGAGTAACCCGCTGACGTGGGCCGCGTTGGCGATTTCGCCGAAGCCGATCATCGACACCAGCCCGGACAGGCACAACAGCAACCACACCAGCATCATCACCAGCACGCCTCGCGGCAGGCGATAAGCCGGGTTCGGCGCCAGCAGCTGGAAGATCCAGCAATGCCCGAGCAGGCCGTACAGTACACCGGACAAACCACCGAACAAGGTCGGGCCGCTGAAGTAATACTGGGCGTAGTTGGACACCAGGCTGAACAGCAGGGTCAGGCCGATCAGGTTGATACTGCCCTGACGCGACTCGATGCGCCGCCCCAGCTCCCAGTACCACATGCCGTTCATCGCCAGGTGCAGGATGCCGAAGTGAATCAGCATCGGCGTGAACAGGCGCCACCACTGCCCCGCCGCCAGGCTGTCGGCCAGTGGCGTGAAGTGGAGGTACTCGCCGACCACGCGGAACTCGAGGAAGGTCAGCCAGCGCATCGTTTCAAGGTTGTCGCCGAGCAGGGTCACTGCACCGACAATCACGCTCAGCAACAGCACCAGCGCGGTGGCCCTGGCGTATTTCAATTGCTCGACGAACCCCGGGCGCTTGATGGTCTGCGCCAGCGGAATGTCCAATTGCTGATCGGGATCGCCCGCCGGAAACCGTTCGTACAACGCGCGCACGTCTTCACTGATGTTGTCTGGCACCCACAGCACTTGCTCGCCTGCCTCTTCGCTGACCCGATGGGGCACTTGCATGCGCTTGAGCAGGGTGACGAACCCGCTCAAGTCCACCGCCAGGGGCAGACGCAATACCGCTACAGCACTCATTGCAGCACCTCCGGCCGCTCGACATCGACCCAGACGAATTTATGCGGATCCAGGCGGGTTTCCYGATCCAGTCGGTAGGCAACCAGTTTGCCGTACAGCACCGCGCTGTAATCCAGACAGGCCAGGTTCGGCCGGATCGGTGCCGGTTTGCCGCTGCGCCAGTAATGGCCGACGAACAACAACGGCTCATCGATGCCATAGCGCAGCAAACTGTTCTTTTCGGTGGGTGTCAGCGGCGTCCGGGCCACGGGTTCGGGCAGTGCATCGGGCTGGAACACGATGTCGCCGTAGGTTTTCGGATCGTCTTCCCAGAATTTGGTCCGGAAGAACGAACGCACCAGCCCATCGCCGCTGGTCATGGTCAGGCCATGGGGCAAGCGCATGTCCGTACCGCGCAGCAGCCGGTCGAACACGGTGCAGGCAAACGAACCCGCCTGCGCCGAAGCCTGGAGAAAATGCTCGTCGACACAACCGCTGGGGAACAACGCCCGCAGCGGCTCGATCAGGCCGGCGTCCCAGCAGGCGTGGACCACGCGAAAACGCCCGGCATCGACGAACAATGGCAGCTTATAGAACCATTGCTGGAAGTCGTGCCAGTCACCCGGATGGTGTTCGAACTGGGTCAGGGTTTCGTGTAGCAGGCGGGCATGGCGCGGCGTGTGCTCGCGCACGAATTGCTTGCCGCTGCCGGGCAGCGCCGGCGTGCTCCAGCCCAGCGCATTGAACTCGTGGTTGCCCATGATGCACAGCGCCTGACCGGCCTCGACCATGTCGTGGACGATATGCAGCGCCTCGCGAATCCGCGGGCCGCGATCGATGATATCGCCGACGAACACCGCCATGCGCGACGCGTGCCGCCAAACGCCACCTTGCTTGTGATAACCGAGTCGGTCGAGCAAGTGCTCCAGGGTCAGAGCGCAACCGTGCACGTCACCGATCAGGTCGTAGCTACGCGCGGGATCGAGCATCAGTCGCCTCCACCCCCCAACTTGCTGCCCCAGCCGAGCTTGGTCCGGCAAACTTCATAGTAGTTGTGGTCGAGCGGGTGAATCAGCCGCAGTTTCTGGGCTTTCTTGCTGACGGTAATGGTGTCGCCGGGCGCGCAGGTAAAGTGGTTCTGCCCGTCACACGAGACTTGCGGGTAAATCTGCATATCCTTGGACACGACGATTTTCAGCTCACTGTTGCCATCGACCACAATCGGTCTACCCGACAAGGTATGGGGGTACATCGGCACAATCACAATAGCGTCGAGCTTGGGATGCATGATCGGCCCGCCGGCAGACAGTGCATACGCGGTGGAACCGGTCGGCGTGGCGACGATCAGGCCGTCGGCCTTCTGGCTGCAGACGAACTGGCCGTCGATGTACAGCTCGAATTCGATCATTCGCGTGGATTTGCCAGGGTGCAGCACCACATCGTTCAGTGCATCGCCCTGGCCGATGGCCTCGCCGTGGCGACGGACTTCGGCCTGCAACAGGAAGCGGTTTTCCACCAGATAGTGGCCATCCAGCACTTCGGCGACCTTGGTTTCCAGTTCATCGGGGCGAATGTCGGTCAGGAAACCCAGGCTGCCCCGGTTGATGCCGAGCACCGGAATATTGTGCCTGGCCAGCGCCCGGGCGGCACCGAGCAGACTGCCGTCACCACCGACCACAATGACCATGTCGCAGACTTCGCCGAGCATCTTGCGCGACGAGGTTTGCAGGCCGTGCCCTGGCAGCACTTCGGCGATGGTGTCTTCGAGGATCACGTGCAGGTGACGATCGAGCAGAAACCGTTTCAGTCGGCGGACGGTATCCAGCACCTGGGAACTGCCCAGGCGACCGATGATGCCGATATTGCGAAATTGCTCCATGGGGCTCCTGCGGGGATCTGTGTGGCGGCGAAAACCACGATTATGGGCGAAAGCCGCCCGTAGACAAAATCCTTTCAGCTTCAAGGGTGTGCCCGGGTTTCGGGCTATGCTCGCAAGATGATGCTATTTCCTGATTTGCTCCACCTGCCCCATCAGTTACGCCATCCCGAAGTGCGTGACCTGGCGTGGGTCATCCTCGCGCCGCCCATGCTGGACGATACCCCGTGGCCGCAACGCCACCCGCTGGCCGGCAGCGACTGGGTGCAGGCACCGCAACGGCTGGAGCATTGGCTGCGACAACTGGACCGGGACAGTTATAGCTTACTGCACTGGCTGGCCCAGGCCCGGACACGGCGTCTGGGCCTGTATTACGAACGCCTCTGGCAATTCGCCGTGCAGCATGCGCCCGGCATTGAACTGATTGCTGCCAATATGCCGATTCGCCGCGAGGGGCACACCCTGGGTGAACTGGACATGCTGCTGCGCGACCGCGACGGCGTACATCACCTGGAACTGGCGATCAAACTTTACCTCGGCCCGCAATCCGGCGACGGGCATGACACTGCCCAGTGGCTGGGTCCGGGGTGCCACGATCGGCTCGACCGCAAGCTGGCGCACCTGAGCCAGCATCAATTGCCGATTTCCGCGCGCCCCGAGAGCCGTGAGGTGCTGGCGGCGCTGGATATCCAGGCCTTCAGCGCGCATTTGTGGCTGGGGGGTTACCTGCTGTACCCGTGGCCCGGACAGGCCACCCCGCCGTCGGGCGCCCATCCGCAGCATTTGCGGGGTCGCTGGCTGCATCAAAAGGATTGGCCTGCATTGTTGGCCCAGAGCCCGCCCGGTCGCTGGCAACCCCTGCCCCGCCATGCCTGGCTGGCGCCGGCGCATTATTCGGCGGAGCACACCTGGAACCCCGGACAGATGCAGGCCTGGCTCAATGACCTGGACCCTCTTGCGCCGGCACAATTGCTGGTGCGCCTGACAGAAAATGCCGAAGGTGACTGGGAAGAGGCCGAACGGCTGTTTCTGGTGGCGGACCTTTGGCCGAACGTGCCGGGTAATGTCTGAGTATTATTGTGTCCGGGCTGGCCCYATCGCGAGCAAGCTCGCTCCCACATTGGATCTGAGCCGTATACACGTTGTGTATCCAATGAAGATCCCTGTGGGAGCGAGCTTGCTCGCGATRGGGCCAGTCTGGTCTAAACGGACAACCTCGCCGAATCACATCACAAGCGAATCACATGCCCCTCCACAGGCGGGACCTGGCCATGGACCAAGCGATAAATGACCCTTTGCGCCGCTTCGTAACCCTGACTTTCAATGACTTCCAGCAAAGGCTTTTCGCTCTCGGTCACTCGCTGGAAAAACCGCACCAACCCTTCGCCGATATGCCCCTTCGCCGATATGC
>NZ_JBFUIC010000191.1:0-8654 GCF_056402075.1 Pseudomonas sp. P4_C3 | reverse complement strand
GTATTGGGTAACCCTAAAAGTGAGCGTCTGCAGCAGTTCCTCAGCGGCAACCTGAAGTAACCAGACTGCCTTCGAGCAACCGCAGGGTCGCTCGAAGGCGCTGGCTCAACCCTTCAGGGTGCCTCCAAAGGACCCATTAGATCCAGGGCGGGGGCACGATGCGCGCCCTTTGCCCTTGCCCTTGCCTTGGTCAGGAAGTCCACGCGGGTGGGTCATGGGGCCAGCCGATAGGTGGACTGCACCAACCCCGAAGGAAAGCAGCGGCTGGATAACAGTTTCAAGTCAACATCCTGCTGAAGGCCCCCGAACAATGGCCTACCCGACCCGATCAGTACGGGAACGGTAGTGATCACCATATCGGCGATCAATCCATCGCGCAGGAATGATTGCACCAACTGCCCGCCATCGACATAGACCCGACGCATGCCTTGCCTCGCAAGCTCCTCCATCACCTCCCGGGGTGCGAGGTTGGAAAAGCGTAGCTTGCCCTTCAGCGCCTCGGGCACCGGCGAATCGGCCAGCTGTCCAGACAGCACCACCACGGGTCGGTCGTAAAACCATGTGTCGAAGGTCAGCACTTTCTCATAGCTTCCCCGCCCCATTACGATTACATCTTTGTCGGCGATGAAATCTGAGTAGCCATGATCCTCGGACTGATCATCGCGCTGCAAAAGCCAGTCGATGTCGCCATCGGGCCGGGCGATGAAGCCATCCAGACTGGTGGCGATGAAAACATGTGCAGTGGACATCAGGTGCCCCTTATTTATACGGTGTATGTCAATGCATGATCATAAGCCTAATAAGGCTCACCTTCGATTGCTACCTCTCATAGGTGCGGCCCTCAAAGAGGAGCAACGGGCTCACCGAATTGGAACATCGACGTTCGTTGGTTGAGCGATCGCCCGATCGAAGCCATGAGTTGTAACAATCCGTCAGCGCTGTTTTACAGCCTTTGGGATGGATCAAAACCGGATTTTTCCAGGTCGACAGTGTCTTCATCCAGCTGTCGGCACCGATGACTTTCATGACCCGTTTCAAGTTGTCGGCGAGCACGTGCAAGCCCATCTCGGCACTTAATCGCAGTTTTATGGATTCGCGTGGTGCTGCAGAAGGTTTGTGGGAGGCATCTGATTTTGTCGAACTTGCCCGCTCGGTGGAGAACGTGGAGACACACATTGCCAGCGAGGTTGAAAAGCAAGTGCGTCTACAAAAGCCTTGACTCCTCCAGCTTCCCTGGCTGAACCAGGCATGGAGCAGTCGGCAAATGAAGCCATCATCAATCGCCTCTCTTGTACGGATTGATGTTGCTACCCCTGCCCTCGCAACACCGCAATATCCCTCTTGGGGGGGACGCCAAACAGACGGCTGTATTCGCGGCTGAACTGGGATGGGCTTTCATAGCCGACCTTGAAAGCGGCGCTGGATACGTCCTGGTGTTCATTGAGCATCAACCGTCTTGCTTCATTCAGTCGCAGCCATTTTTGGTACTGCAAGGGGCTCATTGCGGTGAGTTGGCGGAAGTGGTGGTGAAAGGTCGGAGTGCTCATCTGCACACGGGCTGCAAGCTCATCGATGCGAAGCGCCAAGGTGTAATTCAACTTCAACCAATCGATGGCTTTCGCGATCCGATAACCCTGGCCATCGACAGACGTTATTTGTCGAAGCCGGCTCGCCTGATCACTCTGCAGGAGACGGTAGTGAATCTCGCGCTGGATCAAGGGGGCAAGAACAGGGATGGACTCCGGCTCATCGAGCAGGGCCAATAAACGCTCGAATGAGGCCAGCATCGCTGGGGTCACTGAGCCAATTCCTACCCCCTTTGCAACTGATCGATCACGGGTTGGTGGCAGGTCACTTTGCGCTATCAGCTCAGCCAGCATGCGCAGATCGAGTTTCAAGGTCAGCCCCAGGCATGGTTGTTCCGGGCTTGCCGTCAGCACTTCTGAATTTGCAGGCAAATCCAATGAGGTGATCAGAAACCGCGACGTGTCGTAGGGGTAGCCCTCGCCACCTACCCAGAGCTGTTTCTCACCTCGGGCGACAAGGATGATGCTTGGCTCGACCATGCAAACGATGGGCGGTGCTGGATGTTCGCGCCTGAAAAAAACGAGGCCTGCAATGGCCGTTGCATAATCACCTGGTTTGGAGATCTGCGCGCCGATGATCTGCGCAAGCGCTTCTTGTGGCGATAACTGTTGAGGAGCGGTGTCGGGTTTGTTCGTCATATTCGTCTTGTACCTCTTCCCTGAACTCTAACTCGCCAACTCACGACCGTCCTGCAAAAAAACAGAGACTCATAGAATCAGGCAAGTAATCCAGCGCAATGCACTACAGAGGGTCTGGGCAGAGCGGGAGAATGTTCAACCGACAAACCCATCGAGGATGCTCCCATGCTTGTCAAAGCCTACGGTGCTCACGCGGGCGACAAACCCCTTGAGCCAATGCAGATCAACCGCCGAACGCCTGCAGCCCATGATGTTCAGATCGATATCGCCTTCTGTGGCATCTGCCATTCAGATTTGCACCAAGTGCGTGCCGAGTGGGCAGGCACGCAATTTCCCTGCGTACCGGGTCACGAAATTGTCGGCCGTGTATCGGCGGTGGGCGCGCATGTTGCGGATTTCAAAGTCGGCGATCTGGTCGGTGTCGGCTGCATTGTCGACAGCTGTAAACACTGTGACGACTGTGAGACAGGCCTGGAAAACTACTGCGACGCAATGGTCGGCACCTACAACTTTCCGACACCGGACGCACCCGGCTGGACGCTGGGCGGCTACTCGCAAAACATCGTGGTGCATGAGCGCTACGTGTTGCGCATCCGCCATCCCGAGGCACAACTGGCTGCCGTCGCTCCGCTGCTGTGCGCGGGCATCACTACCTACTCCCCTCTGCGCCACTGGAACGCCGGCCCAGGCAAGAAAATAGGCGTGGTCGGCATCGGTGGCCTGGGCCACATGGGCATCAAGCTGGCTCATGCGATGGGCGCCCACGTCGTGGCGTTCACCACCTCTGAATCCAAGCGCGAGGCGGCAAAGGCGTTAGGCGCCGATGAGGTCGTCGTATCGCGCAACGCTGAAGAAATGGCTGCACATACCAAGAGTTTCGACTTCATTCTCAACACCGTCGCAGCCCCCCACGATCTTGATGCGTTTCTGGTGCTGCTCAAGCGTGATGGGGCACTGACTCTGGTCGGTGCGCCCGCCTCGCCACATCCATCGCCGAACGTATTCAACCTGATCATGAAACGCCGAACGATTGCCGGCTCGATGATTGGTGGTATCCCCGAAACACAGGAGATGCTCGATTTCTGCGCCGAGCACGGCATCGTCTCCGATATCGAACTGGTGCGGGCCGATCAGATCAATGAGTCCTATGAACGGATGCTCAAGGGCGACGTCAAGTACCGCTTTGTGATCGACAACTCCACATTGGTTGATTGAGAGCCTCAGATTCAAGAACGCAAATGGACTCCATCCAAAAGTAAGGAATATCGAATGAACAGACTCTTTCTTGCCCTGGGGCTGTTTGTCGCCTCTTTCTCATCAATGGGAGCTGACATGTCTAACGGTGCTGACAACTTCTACAAAAGCGAGAAGGTCATCGCAGAAAAGGTCACCTTTAAAAACCAATACAAGATGAACGTTGTAGGGAACCTCTACATTCCTAAAGGAGTGGATCCCAAGATCAAGAACCCCRCGATCATCGTAGGGCACCCAATGGGCGCGGTGAAAGAACAGAGCTCCAACCTGTATGCCCAGAAGCTCGCCGAGCAAGGTTTCGTGACATTGGCGATTGATCTTTCGTTCTGGGGTGAAAGCGAGGGGCAGCCCCGTCAAGCCGTGTCACCGGACATCTACGCCGAGGACTTCAGCGCGGCGGTGGATTTCCTGGGCACACGGCCTTTCGTTAACCGTGAGCGCATCGGCATCATCGGCATTTGCGGCAGCGGCGCCTTCGTCATCAGCGCGGCCAAGATCGACCCTCGACTGAAGGCAATCGCAACAGTCAGCATGTACAACCACGGCGACCTATACCGCAAAGGTTTGGGTCATTCGACGACCCCAGAGCAGAAACGCACGGCACTCGCCGAAGCTGCAGAACAACGCTATGTGGAATTCACTGGCGGCGCTACCCAGTACACCGCCGGTGCCCCGTTGAAGCTCACAGGCAATGCGATAGGCGATGAGTTTTTTGATTTCTATCGCACTCCTCGCGGTGAAGTCACCCCTGCCGGCGCATCGCCGCAGACGTCCACCATGCCGACACTGACCACCAATGCGAAGTTCTACAATTTCTACCCGTTCGAAGACATCGAGACTATTTCGCCACGTCCACTTCTCTTGATCACGGGCGTCGAGGCTCATTCTCGTGAATACAGTGAAGATGCCTACAAGYGTGCAGCGGAGCCTAAAGAACTGGTCATCGTTCCGGGCGCCAACCACGTCGATCTCTACGACCGGGTCAACCTCATTCCATTCGCCAAGTTGACCACGTTCTTCAAAAGCAACCTTAAGTAGCCCGTTCGGTGCCCTGGCCGGGCATCGCTTCTCTCGTAGCCTCGTCCTCGGGGCTACGACGCTTCGCGCAATACAGGATTCAAACAATGACTGATCACACCACCCCAGTGCCCCATAAATCATGGGGTGCCGTATTCGCCATGTCGCTCGCCGCCTTCGTGCTGGTGGCATCGGAATTCATGCCCGTCAGCCTGCTGACACCCATTGCCGCCGATCTGCATATCACCGAAGGACAAGCCGGTCAGGGCATTTCCGTTTCGGGGCTGTTTGCCTTATTCACCAGCCTTCTTATCCCGCTGGTGGCAGCGCGGGTCGACCGTAAACCGCTGCTTCTTTCACTGACGCTGTTGATGATCCTTTCTGGAACAGTGGTCGCGTTCGCCCCGAACTACTGGGTGTTCATGATCGGCCGCGCGCTGATCGGTATTGCGATAGGTGGCTTCTGGTCATTGTCGGCGGCAACCGCCATGCGCCTGGTGCCTGACGACCAGATCACTCGCGCCATGGCAATCGTCAACGGCGGCAACGCTTTGGCGACTGTGATTGCAGCGCCATTGGGCAGCTTTCTCGGCGCCTTGATTGGCTGGCGCGGTGCATTCTTGTGCGTCATCCCAGTCGCGATAGTCGCTTGTGTATGGCTGTCTGTAAGCCTTCCACCGATGAAATCGCAAAGCGGTTCAGGCACTGGAAACGTCTTCAGGTTGATGAAAAGCGTACCGGTCGCACTAGGCATGGTGGCGGTCAGTGTGTTTTTCATGGGCCAGTTCATGCTGTTTACCTATTTGCGCCCATTCCTTGAAACGGTCACGCACGTCAGTGTCTCCATGCTGTCTTTTATGTTGCTCGTTCTGGGCCTGGCGGGACTTGCCGGAACCTTCCTGATTGAAGCGTTCTTGAAAAATGGCCTGCATCGAACCCTCATCGTCATCCCGATCTTCATGGCGATGATTGCACTGGCGCTTGTTTCATTCGGTAGCTCGGCGACCACCACGACCGTCTTGCTTGGCGCATGGGGACTGGTTGCGACTGCAGCGCCCGTGGGATGGTGGACATGGCTGGCGAGAACGTTGCCAGACGCAGCTGAAGCGGGAGGCGGTTTAATGGTGGCGATCATCCAACTCGCTATTGCGTCTGGCGCAACCGTTGGCGGGCTGGTCTTCGACTCGAGCGGCTATCAAGCGACCTTCGAATTGAGCGCCACTTTGCTAGGTGTGGCGGCCGTTCTTGCCTTCCTGGCTGCACGCGCAGCATCGCGGGAGCCTGTTGCATCGGTCAGCATTGCTTGAAATAACCGCAAGACACGCCAAGGCATGTCTTGTGGTTTCGGTTGAGCATGCGCTCGGAAACTGGACGTGACCGTCAGCGTGCGCTGTCGATGATTTGGCCACCGTCAGGGGTAAGACTGTAACCCGTCAGGAACTGCGCATCCTTGCTGGCAAGGAACAGCACGACCGGCGCAATGTCCTCTTCGGGCGATCCATAACGGCCAAGTGCATTGGTGGGTGCGGGCGCATTGGCAGCAGCCCCCCAAGTGTCCGCAACCGGCATGACATTGTTCACCGTGATCTTGTCTGCGCCCCACTCCCTTGCCGCCGAGCRAGTCAAGGCACGCACCGCCTCCTTTGCCATGTTGTAAGGGGCATAACCCTGCAAGCCGATGACACCGGCCAACGATGCAAAGTTGATGACTCTACCCTCCCCGCTGGCTTTAAGGTGTGGGTAGCAGGCTTGCATCGTCCGCAGATAGGCAATCGGCCCCATTTCCAGATTGCGTTGCAATTGCTCGGCTGACAGATCGAGAACCGATGAGAAGACGGCGCAGGGGTCGAAGGCATTGTTCACCAGGATCCTGCAAACAGCTGGGCAGTAGCGCGGCCAATACCACGACCGGCGCCAGTGACCATGGCTACTTTTCCATTGAGTCGGGACATGTTGATCTCCAGTTATGTGGGGGTTATTAAATGTGCCGTTGTTACTTGCCCGTAGGGTGACTGCACGTCATGAGCAGCGTTTTGAGTCAAGAAAGAAGCGATCAGCAACACGAGGCAGATAACCGCCGGCAAGGCTCCACCAGGCTTGCGGACATTGATATGCGCAAACGCTGAGAGCAGCAGGTGATAAAGCATGCCGGCGTAGGCCAGGTCGCTAAGCGACACATTGATCCGCAACACAATGGCGACCACCGCCAGAATCTTCACTGCAATGAGCATCGACATCAGATTGGCGGGGTAGCCGAGGTCGGCGAGTGCTTGACGAACCCATTCCCTTTTAACCAGGTACAGAGTCGCCGAGGCCAGATACAACAACGACAGCAGTGTCGTACTGATCCAATAAATGTAGATTTCAATCATGGGGTTTTCCTAAGCAAGCGTTAATGCGTCGACTTAGGTCAAAGATGTCGCCTAATATGAAAAGCGACAAGTAGGATGAAAAAGTGGTGCTTAGTATGGAAAACCAGACTATTGATGACGATCAGATCAATATGCACGAGGAAATGCGCCGTGCATTTGCGCTGCTCTCAGGCAAGTGGAAGCTGGAAATCATGTGGTTGTTGAACCAGCGAATCTATCGCTTCGGAGAACTTCGCAAGGCGATCAGCGGCATCACCCAGCACATGCTGACGGCACAACTTCGTGAACTCGAAAACGATGGCCTGGTGTCGCGAACAGTCTTCGCKCAAGTGCCCCCGCGCGTCGAATATGAGATGACGGCAAAGGCCCGTGCACTCGGGCCAACGATGGAAGCACTCGCGTTATGGTGGAGCGAGTATGGGAAAAGCGTTCCGGTGAAACCAAGCTCGCGCGGTCGTAAACCCAGAAGCAGTTAGACATTGAATGTTGTTACCCGATTAACCGCTCCCGAGCAGGTCTGCGCTAATCAAGGTGAGAATACTTAGAGCGCTTTGTTGAGAAGAAAAAAGCTCCCAGATCGCTCCGCAAGCAAACTGCTGAATACGTAACCGAGGGTGACCAAACCGCATGAGTGCGAGTGCTCTTCTCGGCACGCAAATCATGCTTGCGGATTCAAGCAGGGAGAAACCTGTAGGCAGAGCAGTGGGTAAAAAGCTGATCAGGAGATTTTCATCACGCCTGAACATCCATGAAGTCCCTGGCCCAATTCAAATATGTTTCCGGCAACGTGTAGGTGTAGGCCAGTTCGGTAGCGCTTAAGTTCGATGTGTTGCGAGTGAGCTGGCGTTGTTCACGAAGGCAGTCATAGGTCGCTTTAATGGAGGCGAAATAAGCACCATGACCTGCAACAATGATTCGCACTCCTAGCTTGGCCAAGCGTTCGTTGTCGTTGAGTCTCGGGTTTCCGTAAGTGACCAACATCAGTGGAATCGTGATGTGCTCCACGATCTGTTCGAGGTGCGCAAAGTCCTGGATGCCAACAATACAAATGCCATCCGCGCCGGCCCGTTGATAAGCGTGCATTCGGTGAATGACCTCATGCACTGGCAGGACTGATGCGTTGGTTCGAGCAATAATCGAAAGCTCCGGATCAACGCGTGCTTCCAGTGCGGCCCGCACTTTGCCGACGCCCTCTTCAGTGCTGATGAGGTCTGTTGATTTACACCCGAATTGCGCCGGAAGGAAGGTGTCTTCAATCGTGAGTGCCGCTATTCCTGCGCGCTCCAACTCCTGGACAGTTCGCATGACGTTGAGTGCATTTCCGTAACCGTGATCGGCGTCAGCTATGACAGGCAACTGCGCCACACGGCCTATTCTGGCCGTTTGTTCGACAAATTCAGACAGGGTAATGAGTGCGAAGTCTGGTGCAGTCAGAACCTGCAGAGATGCAACTGATCCACCCAGAATACCCACTTCAAATCCGAGATCGGCGGCAATGCGTGCTGACATCGGATCAAAGACTGAAGCCGTCTGGAAACAGTTACTGGATGCCAGCAGCTCGCGAAACGAACGGCGTAATGCTGGGTGGGAAACTCTGGGCATGATCGCTCCTCACTGTGGCCGTCATCGCGTGAACGATCAGTGCCAACTCAAAAGTGCGGCGAGACTATCACGCAAAAAATAGGTTCTTCACGGAATTCCGGGGAACACATATAACGAAATATCTGTAGGGGCTGCCGAAGGTTCGGGCCGCGTTCKGACGATCTTTTTGATCTTAATCTTCAGC
>NZ_JBFUIC010000190.1:0-8716 GCF_056402075.1 Pseudomonas sp. P4_C3 | reverse complement strand
CGACATTGGAGGCCAACAGCTGCTGATAGGCGTCGGTGCTGCGGTTCTGCTGCAAGGCCACCTGGGTTTCGCCGAGCAGGTTGTTGATCGGCGTGCGCAGCTCGTGGGCCATGTCGGTCGACACCTGGCCCAGTTGTATGAAGCCTTTGTCCAGCCGGTCGAGCATGGCGTTGAAGGCGTCGATCATCGGCAACAGTTCCAGCGGCGCGCCCTGGTTGTCGAGGCGTTCGTTGAGGTTGCCAACGTCGATGCTCTGGGTGTGGCGGGCCAGGCGCCGCACGGGCAACAGGCCGCGATGCACCAGCACATAACCGGACAGCGCCAGCAGAATCGCCGCGACGCTGGCGAACAAGTACACATTGAGCCGGTAGTCGGCGAGCACGGCGGTGCGTTCGGTCATCAAGCGCCCGGTCACCACTTGCAGGCTGCCCAGGTCACCGGAGTCGATGGTCGCCGCCAAGGCGGAAAACGGCACGCCATTGACGTTGGGCAAATGCTGCACGTCGTCCAGGGTCAGCCGATGATCCATGGCCACCGGGGTCAGCACCGGCATTGTCAGGTTGCCCGGGTTGACCACCAGCAACGGCGGTTGGCCCGGGGTGCCGATGGTCAGCAGGGCCTCGCGGTTGCCCATCATGTTCTGGAACAGCGCCGGTTTGGCCTTGATCAGGTCCAGGGTATTGCTGTCGTTGAGGAAGGTGCGCAACTGGTCGATGCGGGTGATCAAGGCAATGTCGTCGCGGCGGATCAACTCGCGCTCCAGGTCGCGGTACAGCGCGACACCCAGCAGCGCCAGCGAGACAAACGCCAGCAGGGCGAACACCAGCGCCAGACGCAGGGTCAGGGAGTGACTGAGACGGGAGGCGGATTGCAGCGGCGTCATGGCATTCATGGGGGCATTCAGGGTTGAGTGTCGAAGCGGTAGCCGATGCCGCGCACGCTGTGGATCAACTTGAGCGGGAACGGATCATCGATTTTCAGGCGCAGGCGGCGCACGGCGACATCGACGACATTGGTGTCGCTGTCGAAATTCATGTCCCAGACCCGGGAGGCGATCATCGAGCGTGACAACACTTCGCCCTGATGGCTGGCGAACAGGTGCAGCAGGGCAAATTCCTTGTTGGTCAGGGTGATGCGGTTGCCGGCGCGGCTGACGCGGCGCTTGAGCACGTCGATCTGCAGGTCGTCGACGTGCAGGTGTTCTTCTTCCCGTGTAGGGCCGCGCCGGGTCAGGGTGCGCAGGCGTGCCACCAGTTCGGCGAAGGAAAACGGTTTGATCAGGTAATCGTCGGCGCCCAGTTCCAGGCCTTTGATGCGGTCGGCGATGTCATCCCGGGCGGTGAGGAACAGCACCGGCGTGTCGGCTTCCTTGCGCAGGCGGCGCAGGACTTCCCAGCCATCCATCTTCGGCATCATGACGTCCAGCACGATCACATCGAAATCGTGTTCCAGGGCCAGGTGCAAGCCGTCGACGCCGTCCCGCGCCAGGCTCACCGTGTATCCGAGTTCCTGCAGGCCGTTGAGCAGGTAATTGCCGGCCTTGGGTTCGTCTTCGACTACGAGGATGTTCATCGGGACCTGCCTGTTTCGGTCGGGCTACGGGGGCGCATCAGTGGCGCAAGTGTAGCCCGATCAGCGGTGACGGCAGGCATCCGCTCAGTTCTCACCAATGCAGCCCACGCCCTGGACCTGGTAGTCCAGCTGGTGCTCGCGACCCTGGTGGTCGAGGTAGTTGAACTGTGCAGGAACAATGCCGCACTTGCCGTTGAGGTCGGTCATCGACAGGACCTTGGCCACCTCCACCGGGACATAGAAGCCGTCTTTGTCGTGAATGATCGATGAGGTGGGCTGGTTAGCGGCTAACGCCGAACCGGTGGCGAGCAGGGCGGCAAATCCAAGGATCAACATTTTCATGACGAATCTCTCTCTACAAGGGCAGGGTGGCTGCCGGTGGTTGGCCTGACAGTGAGTTCAGGTTAACGAGGCGATCCGGACAGCCGACCAACAGCTTGATGACAAAGTTGTAATCAAACGCTGGTCGGAACACCACGAACCCTGTGGGAGCGAGCTTGCTCGCGATGACGGAGTGTCAGTCGACATTTTAGGTGTCTGACACACCGCTATCGCGAGCAAGCTCGCTCCCACAGGGGGGGCGGCGCCACAGGCGGGTGGTTTCAGCAAAACAAATCAACCCACGGATCCATGGCCTAAGCTTGTTCGCAGGCCCATGTTCATCGAGCACCTCGATGGGCAAACGGCACCTATAAAAACAATGCAATCAGGAGATGCCCATGTCCGCTTTGATCCATCGTTTCAGTCGCTGCGTGGCCGCTGGTTTGACCGCTGCCGTGCTGGTCGCACCCGCCTTCGCGCTGGATACCGTGAAATTCATGGCCCCGGGCTCGGTGGGCGGTGGTTACGACCAGACCGCCAGGGTGCTGGGCAAGGCCATGGTCGAAGCCAATACGGCCAAGGCCGTCACTTTCGAGAACAAGGGCGGGGCCGGCGGGACCCTGGGCCTGGCGCAATTTGCCAACAGCACCAAGGGTGACCCGAACGCCTTGTTGGTGGTCGGGGCGATCATGGTCGCGGGCATCGAACAGAACAAACCGCAGATCAGCCTGAAGGATGTGACGCCCATTGCCCGGCTGTTCACCGAGTACAACGTGATCGCCGTGCGCAAGGAGTCCGAGTTCAAGACCCTCGATGACCTGATCAAGGCCTTCAAGGCCAATCCGACGAGCATCACCTGGGGTGGCGGTTCCAAGGGCTCGGTGGATCACATCGGCATCGCCGAGCTGGCGGGCAAGCTGGACGTGCCGGTCAACAAGGTGAATTACGTGGCCTTTGGTGGCGGTGGCGAGGTGGTTGCCCAGGCGTTGGGCGGGCAGCTCAAGGTGATCACCGGCGGTTACGCCGAGCTGGGCCAATACATCAAGACCGGCCAGTTCCGTGTCCTGGCCATCGGCGCGCCGGAGCGCGTTCCCGGCATTGATGCACCGACCCTCAAGGAGAGCGGCTATGACGTGACGATCGGCAACTGGCGCGGCGTTTACGGTGCATCGGGTCTCACCCCGCAGCAGCGCAAGGAAGTGATCGACGCGGTCGTGGCCGCCACCAACAGCAAGGTCTGGCAGGACAATATCCAGACCAACGCCTGGACGCCCAGTGTGCTGACCGGCGATGAGTTCGGCAAATTCGTCGAGGAAGAACACGTGCGGTTGCACGCCATGCTGGTCAAGGTCGGGCTGATTTGAAATGGCCACACTGCGCGCAGTGGTGCCGACGCAATTGGCCGTCGGCATCGGCCTGATCGCCATCAGCGTCGTGCTGGCGATTGGCGCCTACCGTTTTCCGCCTGAAATGGGTTTTGTCATCCTCCCGGCGTACGTTTATCCCTATGTCGTGGCAGGGTTTCTGGGCGCAGTGGGGCTGCTGCTGGGGTATCAGGCCATCAGTGGCGGCTTTCGCGAGCTGGATAACGACACCCCGACGGTTCCCGGTGGAAAAGCCGGTGCGGCCTGGGTGACCGCGGGTCTTGTCGGGGTGGCGGTGCTGATCAACCTGATCGGGTTTGTGCTGGCCGCCGGGTTGCTGTTTGCCTGTTCGGCGCGGGGTTTTGGCAGCCGTCATCCCGTGCGGGACCTGGCCATCGGCATTGCCTTGACCCTGCCGATCTACTGGCTGTTCAACGCCGGGCTCGGGGTTTCCCTGCCGTCGCTGATCAACATTTGGCTTTGAAAGGAGATCGACACCGTGGACATTCTTTCAAGCCTGGCGATGGGTTTTGCCGCGGCGTTGACGCCGATCAATCTGATGTGGGGGTTCATCGGCTGCCTGCTCGGCACCGCCATCGGCGTGCTGCCGGGGATCGGTCCGGCGTTGACAGTGGCCCTGTTGTTGCCGATCACCGCCAAGGTCGACCCCACCGGCGCCTTGATCATGTTCGCCGGTATCTACTACGGCGCGCAGTTCGGCGGTTCCACCACTTCGATTCTGCTCAACACCCCCGGCGAGTCGTCGTCGATGGTCACGGCCCTGGAAGGCAACCTGATGGCGCGCAACGGCCGGGCCGGACCTGCGCTGGCAACGGCGGCGATCGGCTCGTTCGTCGCCGGCACCATCGCCACGATTTTGCTGACGCTGTTTGCGCCCATCGTGGCCAGGCTGGCACTGAATTTCGGCCCGACCGAGTATTTCGCGATCCTGGTGTTGTCGTTCACAACCGTGTCGGCGGTGCTCGGCGCCTCGATGCTGCGCGGGTTTGCCTCGCTGGGCGTCGGGCTGACCATCGGTTTGATCGGGCTGGATTCGACCTCGGGTATTGCCCGCTACACGTTGGGCGTTCCCGAACTGGTGGACGGTATCGAGGTGGTGCTGGTGGCGGTCGGTTTGTTCGCGGTGGGCGAGGCGTTGTACAGCTTGCTCTATCAAACGGAGTCAAATGAAGGGCGGCATCGCCTGACCTCGCTGTGGATGACTCGCGCCGACTGGAAACGCTCAGTCCCCGCCTGGTTGCGCGGCACCCTGATCGGTTTTCCGTTTGGTTCGATTCCGGCCGGTGGCGCCGAGATTCCGACCTTTTTGTCCTATTCCACCGAACGCAAACTCAGCAAGTATCCCAAGGAGTTTTCCGCCAACAAGGGCGAGGGCGCCATCGAAGGCGTCGCCGGCCCGGAAGCGGCCAATAATGCCAGCGCGACCGGATCGCTGGTGCCGTTGCTGACCCTGGGCATCCCGACGTCCGCCACCGCTGCGATCCTGCTGGCGGCGTTCCAGAACTACAACCTGCAACCGGGGCCGATGCTGTTCGAAACCTCCGCCGACCTGGTCTGGACGCTGGTGGCCTCGCTGTACATCGGCAACGTGATCCTGCTGGTGTTGAACCTGCCGCTGGTGGGGCTGTGGGTCAAACTGCTGCAAATCCCCCGGCCGTACCTGAACGCCGGCATCCTGGTATTCGCCACCATCGGCGTGTACGGCATGCGCCACTCATCCTTCGACCTGATCCTGATGTTGGCGATTGGCTGGGGCGGGGTGCTGATGCGCCGTTTCGACTTCCCCGTCGCCCCGGTGATCGTCGGCATGCTGCTGGGGCCGATGGCCGAGAAACAACTGCGCAACGCCTTGTCCATCGGCCAGGGCGACTGGACGGTGTTCGTCACGCAACCGATCTCGGCGTTCTTCCTCGCCCTGACGCTGCTGGTGCTGGTGGTGCCCCATGTGTTGCATAAACGCGGCATCAAGTTGCATGAGGATGATTGAGCAATCTCTGTAGGAGCGAGCTTGCTCGCGAAGGCGTCGGGTCAGTTGATATTTACTTCGCTGACACACCGCCTTCGTCGGAACGCCGCCCGGAGCAAGCCCGCTCCCACAGGGTCTTGCAGTGGACCAGGTGGAAAACCAATACCTGACTAACTCAGGCCAGCATCGACATCAACCCACCCTGACGATCCAGTTTGGCCAGGTCGTCGAAGCCCCCGATGTGCGTGTCGCCGATGAAAATCTGCGGCACGCTGCGGCGGTTGCTGCGGCTGAGCATTTCCTCGAATTTGCCTGGCTCGCGCTGAATATTGATCTCCTGCATCGCCACGCCTTTGTTCGCCAGCAAGGCCTTGGCGTTGCGGCAGTAAGGGCAGGTGTCGGTGGTGTACAAGGTCACGGTGTTCATGGTGAGTACTCCGTCGTTCAAGTCATTCAAGCATCGATGGCCGGGAAGTCGATGTCGGTCAGCGCTGTGTTGTTCAGGTAGTTGGTCAGTGTCTGCGAAGCCACGTGGGCGATCACTTCGATGATCTTGCCGTCGTCGATACCGGCAGCACGGGCCGCGGCGATCTGTTCGACCGTCAGGTGGCCACGGCTTTCGGTGACCTGGCGGGCAAGGGTGGCATAGGCGTTGAGTTCACCCTGACGCGCACTGAGGATGTCCTGACCTGATAGCCCGGCCTTGCCGGCAAACAGCGTGTGGGCCGCCAGGCAGTAGTCGCAGCCGTTGACCTGCGAGGTGGCGAGGAACACCGCTTCTTTTTCCGTGGCGCTCAGGGACGTCTTGCCCAGTGCGGCCGAGTTTTGCAGGTACGAGGCCAGTACCGCCGGGGCGTGGGCCAGTACCTTGAACAGGTTGGGCAGAAAACCGATTTTCTTCTGCACGCCTTCCAGCAGCGGGCGGGTGGTGTCGGTGGCGTGTTCGATGTTGATCGGGGCAATGCGGGTCATGGTGATACTCCGTGGTGTGAAGCGCGGTATGCGCTGGGTACGGAGCTGATGTTAGGGAGAGTGCTTGGCTTGTTGGGTGCAAATCGTCGAGGATATGCGACAGATCGTCCAGATCCGCCTTCGGGAGCTTTGTCATGGATCGCTTGTCCACGTTGCTCACGCACTTCGGCGTCAATGCCGGCACCTTTCACAGCGGCACATTTTGCGGCACCGCCGCCTACGACGGCCAACAGGCCAGCGGCCACTTGCACCTGCTTCAGGCTGGCGAACTGTTGCTCAAGATGGGCGATCAGCCGGATCTGCAATTGACCGAACCGAGCCTGATCTTTTTCCCCCGGCCCTATCGACATCGCCTGTTCGCGTCTGAAGCGTCCGGCACGCAACTGGTGTGCGCGACCCTGGATTTCGACGGCGGTGCGGGCAATGCCCTGGCAGCGGCGCTGCCGGATTATCTGGTGCTCAAGCTCGATGAAATCCCGACGCTGGCGGGGACCCTGGAATGGCTGTTCAACGAGGCGTTCGACGGTACCTGCGGGCGCGAAGCGGTGATGGATCGCCTGTTCGAGTTGCTGGTGATTCTGTTGCTGCGGCACATCCTGAGCACCACTGGCCAGCAGCCGGGCATGATGGCCGGCCTTGCCGATGCGCGCCTGGCGCGGCCCCTGAGCCTGATGCACGAAACCCCGGCCAAGGCCTGGAGCGTGGCCGAACTTTCGGTCGCCGCCAACATGTCGCGGGCCAGTTTCGCCGAGCACTTTCGCCAGGTGGTCGGGCAGACGCCGGTGGATTACCTGGTGAGCTGGCGCATCAGCCTGGCGCAGAAACGCCTGCGCGAGGGCCGGCCGATTGCGCTGATTGCCGAGGAAGTCGGTTACGAAAGTCCCTCGGCGCTGGCCCGGGCGTTTCGGCGCAAGACCGGGCTCAGTCCCAGGGAGTGGAAAGGTGGTTGATTCACTCGGAACCCTGTGGGAGCGAGCTTGCTCGCGATGGCGGTAGTCCATTCAACATCAATGTCGACTGGCCTGACGCTATCGCGAGCAAGCTCGCTCCCACAGGTACGGCGGTGGTTTTAGCAATGCATCAGAACTTGAACGCCTGTCGTCCTACCAGCAGCCATTTACCGTCCTGCTTTTGCCAGATCTGGAAGTTTTCGATTTCGGTGGGCACCACTTCAGTACCTTTGAGCGCTTGCGCCGAGAAGTGGTGACGGACCAGCGCGACATCGCCCGAGACGGTAATGGTCTGGTTTTGCATCTCCAGGGTCTTGAAGGCGCTTTTGCCGGTTTCGATGTCGGCGATGAAGGCCTGCTTGTCCTGGATCTTGCCGCTGGAATGCCCGTAGGTCAGGTTCTCGGCGGTCAAGGCGTTCAGTTCCGGGATGTCTTTGTGCAACATGGCCTGGGTCAGGTGGTCGACCGCCTGGGCCACGTCCTTGTCCGCGGCAACCTGGGTGGCGGCGACGTAGCCGCTGAACAGGCACAGAAAACCAATCAGCATTTTTGCTTTTTTCATGGGTGTTTCCTTGTTGTTGTAGGGAGAGCGCGACGACTGGACGATAATTCGTCAGTCATCGTACAACCTATCATGCATTGGAGGAAAAAAGCGAACTTGCCTGGCACCCTTGCCTCGAAGCTAAAAGGGCGATGTCCTGACTTCGAGGTATTGCAGTCATGCAGCCTAACCAACGTTTACGGCACGACCTGACATTGCTCGTGGTATTTCTGCTGATTGTCGTGGTGTCGGGTTTTTCTCCCCGCAGCCGGCTGGACTGGGCGCTGGAAAACCTGCTGGTGCTGTTGCTGGTGGGGACGCTGGTGACGGTTTCTCGCTGGTTTCGCTTGTCTGCGACGTCCATCACGCTGGTGTTTGCGTTTCTGTGCGTGCATGAATTGGGCGCTCACTACACCTATTCCCTGGTGCCTTATGAACACTGGTCTTCGGCGTGGTTGGGCTTCAGTTTCGACCAAGCGTCCGGTATTCACCGCAATCACTACGACCGACTGGTGCATTTCAGCTACGGGCTGCTGCTGGTCTATCCGGTGCGCGAAGTGTTGTGGCGCCTGACGCCGTTGCGCGGGTTCTGGCTGTTTTTCGTGACGCTGAACGTCATGCTGTCGACGTCCGCTGTGTATGAACTGGTGGAGTGGATCGGCGGTGCCTTCCTGGGCAATGACACGGCGAATGCCTTCGTCGGCGCGCAAAACGACCCCTGGGACTCGCAAAAGGACATGGCCGTCGCGGTGGTCGGTGCGTTTGCCACTCTGTTGCTGGTGTCTTTGCGCGGCATGGTGCAAAAACAAGCGATGACGACCGCAAGGTGATTGGGTAGACGGCTTCGGCGGGGTAGCTGTTGAGGTAGAGGTTGCCTGACAGGACGCCATCGTCGGAACGCCGCCCGGAGCAAGCWCGCTCCCACAGTGAATCAGGTGTACGCAGCATTTGTGTACAACCCCAATCCCTGTGGGAGCGTGCTTGCTCCGGGCGGCGTTCCGACGATGGC
>NZ_JBFUIC010000189.1:0-8748 GCF_056402075.1 Pseudomonas sp. P4_C3 | reverse complement strand
TGCTTTATCCGGTGCAAGCATGTCTCCCACGATAGCGCCGGTTGCGTAGACGATGACTGAGTTACCACCCGCCAATGCCTGGGCGGTTGCCAGGCGAAAAATGTTGCTGTTTCCAGATGTGGCTGACACGACTTCTCTCCCTTGAATGAATCGTCCCTTAATGCAGCTGCAGCGTGCCGATTATCAATGAAAACTAATGGCCGCGCTGCTCCTTTCGATATACAGGCGCCGGTACCGCGCAGGTCATCGACAAGGGCCTCCCGACAGCGGGTCTGCTAGCCCACGTCATGATGGCCAGGTTCGCCGACCATCTGCCGCCTCTTACACACCATCGTACTGATACACGGTCGCACTCCAGTACTGACTKCCGTTACGTTTTTGGYGAGCCCATCCGTCGGCCACCAGTTGATTGGCGATCATTCGATTCATAAAGCCGTGACCGAGCAGCAGAACCGGTCCATCGCTGGCAAGGGACTGCAATCGTTTGGCTGCCACACTGGCGCGCATCCTCGCAGTGCCGGCGGATTCGACGTTGCGTGAGTAACCGCACAGCCATAAGACTCGAAGGATAAATGCCCAGGTAAACGGCGATAACCGTGGCCGTTTCCAATGACCACAAGGTAGTTGTGCTTCGCAGAAAAGTGCGTCGACCAGTGCAGGCTTCAGGCCGAGCGCCTGGAGGGAGGTCAGCGCACGAGGCGCGCTGCTTGAAACAATCACCGTGGCGGTTGCGGCAAGTTGCATGCTGGCATGCGGGACCGGGTGGTGGGTAATTTCGGATCGATCGTATTGCTCGATCCAGTCTTTCATCTCGAGCGCTGAGATTTTGTCGGTTGCGGCCAGTTTTGGCTGGCCGTGACGCATCAGGATTATTTCCCTGTTCACAAATTTACGTCCTTGTTCTTCCATGTGGTAAATGACCAGGAAGTGCGGTTTCGGGAACTCCAGGTACGCCTCGCGTGCCAGCATCAAACCGCACAATGWGGCTCGAGACTATCGGCTTTGGGACTAGACGGAAATCCCGTCTGCGAAAGTCAGTTGTCGACCATGACGGATGAGCTTTTTTTCTTCGAGGCACGCGCACTGTGCTTTTCAAACCAGCCGTGATCGCGGTACCAAGCCACGGTATCAGTGATTGTCAGCTCTAGCGCCCGGAAACTCAGGCCAAGCTCTTGTTCACTCTTGCGGTGGTTGAAACAGGTGCGGTCCTTCTCTCGTACCAACAGGCGCAACGTGGCCATGCTCAGCAGAATGGGCTTGCCGGTAAGGCGCGCATAGATCTCCTGCACAGCCGCCAAGGTGTATAGAAAGGGCAGCGGTAGTTGTCGAACGGGTGTCTTGACGCCCGCGATACGTCCTAGAACAGGTACCAGCTGACGCATCGTCATATGCCGACCCGCCGCGAGATAGCGCTCACCTCGTCGGCCCTGTTTGGCGGCAGCAATCAGCGCCCCTGCCACATCTCGGGCATCGACAACGGAGAAGGTGCCAGGGATCAGCCCAGGCAACTTGCCGTTCACGACATCGTTGACCAATTGTCCCGAAGAGGTCGGGCCAATGTCGGCAGGACCCCACATCCAACCGGGCAGGACCATGCAGGCATGCATCTCGGGATGTGCCTCCAGGAACGACAAGACGACACGGTCGGCGAGGATCTTGCTGCGGTAGTAGTCATCCGCGTCGGCATCGGCCCGCAGACATGTCTCATCGATGGACGAGCCAGGTGCGCCGTCGAGCACGGCAATGGAAGACGTATGGATGAACCGTCGTATACCGGCGCGGTAGGCCTGGTTAAGCAGGCGCCGCGTACCAGACACGTTGATCTTTTCGAGTTCTTTCCAGTGGCTGCCACCCTTGTAGTTATCGCGAAAGAACGCCGCGGTGTGAAACACCGTATCGCAACCTTGCAGCGATGCTGCGAATGCGTCGACATCGGCCATGTCACCCACGACCAGCTCCACCCCCGGCAGATTGTTGAACTGCTGTTCACCTTTGGCTCTTGAGCGGACCAGGCCTTTGACCGTGTAGCCACGAGCGACCAATTCACGCACCAGGTTGTTGCCCAGCAAGCCGGTTGCTCCAGTAACGAATGCGCTGCGCATGGTTCAACCCTCACCCTGTTCGGCTGACGGCATCAACACCGCACTGTCGAAGAAGACCTCTTCACGGATGGCCAGCCCGTTTCTGAAGGTGAAGTGTGCGGCGTAGTGCACGGTAATATGGCGTCCATGGGGTGCAATCACCCGGCCTGGCAGCACCAAGGGTGCGGCGAAGGTGCCAGTCAGTTTGGCAGTTAGCGCCAGAAGATCGCCAGCGACCATGAATGGGGTGAAGGTCACTTGGGCATCAGGGAACGCTTCGAACAGCGCAGTCTCTCGTTTGCGCATGGCGTCGCGACCGGTTTGAATCCCCATACCATCGAGGTAGATGAAGTCTTCGCAAACCAACGCAAGCATCGCCTCCACATCACGGCGATTGAAGGCTCTTGAGGCGCGTTCCGCATAGTCGTTGGGGCCAGTAGTCATTACAGTCCATTCCATTCGTGTCGAGGGTCTGTAGATATACCTTTGAGGCCTCCCCCGAAAAACAGCGACTACTGCATAATGGATTTGCACATATGCAGACCAGGGAGGACAGGACGCATGGCGTTGCAAGCAAATTGGGACGATCTTCGTCTGCTGTTGGCAGTCTCGCGGCGTGGCAGCTTCCTTCAAGCTGGCCAGTTGCTGGGTATCGCGGCGTCTACCGTGTCCCGCCGCCTGACCCAACTTGAGGTCGCACTGGGCGAGCCACTCGTCGAGCGGGGCGTTGAAGGATGCTGGTTGACCTCGCGGGGCCAATCCCTCGTGGAAGTTGCCCTGGCGGCGGAAGCGGGCTTGAGGCGTCAAACCGCTGCTGGCATATCCGAGCTACACACAGAGCTATCTGGCAGTGTCCTGGTCAGTGCAGGAGAGGGGTTCTCGTCTTGTGTGCTGGAGGCCGCGGGTCGCTTCACTTCTCTGCACCCGCGTTGCTCGGTGGAGCTGATGGTCACAGCCGACTTTCACAAGATCGTCCGCGGCGTGGCAGACATTGCTGTACGTACGGCTCATCTGGGTGAGCCGTCGCTGATTTATCGACCAATAGGCCGGCTCGCCTACGGTGTCTTCGCTGATGCAGGTTATCTGAAGCGGTTTCCAGGGGTGACCCCGGCCACTGCGGTCAATGTTGCCTTGCTTCCCCCGCTGGACATGTTGCCGCAAATGCGTGCGGCAAAGGCCGGTGGTCTGGACCGCGCGCAGATCAGCGTGAATTCGTTCGCCGTGCAGCTCGAATCGGTGAGGCGAGGTATGGGGGTGGCCGTACTGCCCCGTATACTGGCGAAGGATCTGATCGGGTTGTTCCCGGATCTCCACCTTCCAGATATGGAGGTCTATCTGGTGACCCGGCCTCAGGCATTGAAGCAGGCCCACATCAAATGTTTTTTTGCCATCCTGGAGCAGGTGTTGCTCGAAGCCCTGTCCATGGAAAATGTCGAAGGTTACCTCTTGGGGGGCGACCCGCGAGTATCGGAGCAATAACGACCTCTACCGCGTACGGGTCACCGTGCAATAGACTGGGTTTTGCGATGAGCGTGGAGCGCTTGTCAAATACCCACTCAAAGGATGAGCACATGAGCCGTACCGGCCATATCTGCCTGATGGCGACCTATAACAAATGGATGAACGAAAAGATCCATGGAGCGGCCAGGTGCTTGTCCGATGATGAGCTCTCAGCTGATAGAAAAGCATTCTTCAGGTCGATTCTCGGGACGCTAAACCACGTGGCAGCCGGAGACACCGTGTGGCTAAAGCGATTCGCCAAACATCCAGCGAACCACTCGGCATTGGAGCCGGTGAGGCGACTTCCTGATCCGAAAAACCTTGACCAGGCGTTGTTCTCTACTATTCGAGAACTCTCAGTGTATCGAGAGAGGCTTGATCAGATAATCGTCGAATGGGCCAGCTCTATTACAGAGTCCGATCTGGACCACACCCTCCATTACGCCAGCTTGAAGGGTGTCGTGTCCGACAAGGACTTTTACGGTCTGGTGATGCATTTCTTCAACCATCAGACCCATCACCGTGGCCAGGTTACTACGCTGCTTTCACAGGCTGATGTCGACATAGGCGATACAGATTTAGTCGTCCTCATCCCATCCCGATCCGGCGTATGAAGAAAAGCGGGATACCGGTATTGAGAATTCACCGCCAAAAGGGGTAATTCGATTCGGATCGCACTGATTGCATCGCTGTCGCCCTGGCTTGATCCATGACGAACACCTCGCACCGCTGGTGGTGAACGTGCGGTGTCCCACCGCATCGTTGCCTACCTGATAGCTAATCCCGGGGGTAGGGTGACCTTGCGACACAAGCGTCTGGCAAAGCCATCTGGTCATCGCCCAGAAACCAAGGCACGGGATTGACTCCGGTGGCTGGGCCGATGATGGTGCAGTAAGTGGCCCTCATGCGACACTCCCCGCCCTACAAATCAGGGAGCGTGTTGACATGGTGCGTTTGCTTGCGGTTTCAGGGAGTCTTCGTGAGGCCTCCTCCAACTCAGTGCTGTTGCGTGCAGCTGAGGTTCTCTGTCCCAAAGGGCTGTCGATAGCGCATTATCACGAGGTTGGCCAGTTACCTCATTTCAACCCGGATTTCACGGAAAATCCTCCTGAATCCATCATGGGCTTACGCTTGAGTATCGCCCACGCGGACGGCGTTCTGATCTCTTGCMCTGAGTACGCTCGCGGAATTCCCGGCTCATTCAAGAATATGCTGGACTGGCTCGTTAGCTCTGAGGAGTTCCCAGGTAAACCCGTTGCTCTTTTCAACGCTTCACCTCGGGCTTCGCACGCGCAGGCGGCACTGCGGCTGGTTCTGGAAACAATGTCGGCTTGTATCGTGGAGCAAGCATCAATATCCGTAAATTTGCTTTCCACGCAATTGAGTGCAGAGACTATCGCAAATGATCCAACGATCCGCCCACTGATCGTTTCGGCACTTGAAGCATTCAAGCAGCAAATCGATGGAAAAAAAGCGGGCTGATACACGTACGGATCATGGCCATTGAGCCTTGCAGACTGGATCAAACTCATGATCGCCGCTGCCCGTTTTCCGCTGCGTAGAGATCCTGCAAAGAGCCAGTTCTTGCGTCCAGGAGCCCATGGTCGGATCTGATTCTCGGCCCAATTGTTGCCAATGGGAACGGCCCCGTCATCAAGGTGGCGCGATAGCGCTGCCCAGCGTTTCAGGCTGTAATCCAGTACTCTGCTGATAGCCGAAACCGTCATGCACCAGAACTTTCATACGAGTAGCGCGCCGGTTGGCGAACAGATAAGCACAGTGCGGCTTAGCCGCGCCGAATACCGCGATCACCCTGGCCAACGCAGTCTCGGTGCCTGCACGCATGTCCATMGGCTCGGTGGCGAGCCAGATGGWATCGATGCGGATCATCGCAGCAGATCTCGCAGAAAAGTCGCGCAGGCAGCAGCACTTTCGGTTGGCCAGTTCACTTTTGCGAAATTGCACTCCACTTGACCACCCGTTTGCATTCGACCTGACCAGTCATTTGCATTCGTTCTGACCACCAATTGCATCGGATTTGACCAGCTTGCTTTGTGGCCATGACCGGCAGAAATCGGCCAAAAGCAGGCGGTGGACGGAGCGATGGAAAAGAGTAGCTATGCTTGGTTTGCTGACGGAAATGATTGAGCCAAATGGGCTTCCGTTCTGTGAAGGCGTTATCACCTCACGTGAGGTGTCGAATATTCCTTGCGACTTTTGACCCAAGCCTTGCAGGAGTCCTTTCATTTCATGGCGAAGCTAATAGCCTTCACAGCGTTTCTACTGGTGGGGATTCCTCTCGAACAAGCCGCTGCCGGAAGTGCAGCGCTGAGAATATTCTGGTCAGAAACTATTCCTGGAGGGAGAGACACGCAAGACGCTCTCGCTATTCGAGGAATCTCGCTCGACGCCAGCGGTTCAATAGTGGCGTTAGGAAATAAAGGGGTATCGCAATCGATTCTCTTGCGGCCCAGCGAAGCAGGCCCTGGATCTATCATTGAGCTAGCAACTCAAGGGCAGGCCTTGCAAATTGTGYAGGGACCCGCTGAGACTCTTTGGCTTGCCGGTCTAACAAACAGGCGAATGTACGTCCCCGGCGGAACGATGGCAGATGCCTATCTCGGAAAGCTCGATCCACAGGGGCGAATCGTTGCGGAATACTCTTTTAGCTCGATCCGATTTCGCTTCATCAATAGCGTGACCTCGCTCGACTCAGGCGAATTGGTCGTCGCGGGTCGTGACGGTGCTGAAAATTGGCTGGCGGCCGTATCGACTCAGGGCAGGCTCTTGTGGCAACGAAGGTTAGGACTCGGAAAAGGGGTGGCTGTTTCAGCAGCAGGTGACCAAATCGTAGCGGCCACCATTGCAGGTAGGCGCGAGGACAACAACAAAAAATACTGGGACGATGTGAATGTCCTAAGTCTTGACCGCACGGGACACGTGATTGGCTGGCAAACTGTTAGAGCAAACATCAACAGCCATTCTGGAAGTGGTTCAGGAACGGTTGCGATGGTGAAGTCACGAACTGCGTTTTATGTACTATCGAGTTGGGACGATACTCAGAGCGCGAAGCCTCTGGAAATCATAAAGCTCTCCTTCGACGGTTCTATCTCCTGGCGCAAGGAGCTTTCGCAGTCAATATCGCAGGAGAGGAATAAAACCTGGAGATCCTGCGATCAAGGGCAGATGGCTCTTGAAAATGACGACCTCTTGGTCGTGTGTTCTATCGAAGCGCAGATTCTGGTTTTTCGGCTCGATGCAAAAAATGGTGATGTGACAGTTATGTCCGTACCATTGCCCGAATGCCATGAAGGCCGGCCGGCTGCGCTCTTCCTGACGCAAAGGAAGAATGGGGCGATCTGGATTTTTGGTTCAAGGCCGGACAGTAATGTAGGGAAAAGTTGCACGTGGCTTGGAGAGCTATCGCTTCCATGACGTTTATCTGCTTGGTTTTGTAGACACCTCCAAGCCTTAAAGTTAGACCACCAAGAAGTTAACTGCCCCCCGTCTCCCTAGACAAGGAAGATGTCTGACGGGCAGCTATGGGTCGACTTGAGCCGGTCACATCAGACCGGCGTCGCTCGAAGAGCCGCTCGGGCTAATCGCGAAATAAAAGATGGCTCGATGACTGACCCACGAGCCTCGGGAAATCCCCCTACATCGGTTTGACCGAAACCACTTCCACAAACCTGAATTTCTTCCTGGCCGCCCTAGTGGCCTCTTGCTCTGCCAAGAGGGTGCTCAACGTATCGGCCTCATGGACCACCTCTTGCGTCTTGCCTTCAAACTCATTGCCCACCCGCAGCGTGACCCTCAGCCTGGGCGTGAACGCTTTCGTGGCCTTCTTTTTCTCTGCCGCCTTTGTCGGCTGGATGATTACGACATCCGAGGTGTCCTGCGCAGGGGAGTCAATAACCTGCGCAAGGGGCTCGGCACCACCGAACAGTGCCCGGCGCATCTCTTCTTCCGTCAATTCTGCATTCATGCCATTTCTCAGAGGGGTGTGATGAGTAACTAGTCCAATTCTATCAGCATGGCCGGTCTCTCTATTATCAAGTCTCTGAGGCAGACCTCTGAATCTGCCTGAACCCATGGCGACCACTACCGGCCAGTTTTGGTTCGCTTGTGGGCTGATACGGCCGACTGAAGTCGACCCACAGCTGGCGGTGGCGAGAGGCAGAAATCGACCCAAAACTGTCGTTTGCGAAAGGCTAGTTGGTGATAAGTAGCCATATAGCACGACGTCCAAGCTGCTACCGATACACTACTAGCGATAGATTTGTTCCAAGAGTTCAACCGACTTTATCAGCACGTCATTCCATGAGGGAAGATATACATAGTTAAATCTGAGTGTAATGAGTGCACCTTGCTGCTCCGTTAAATTGCAGAGTGCGCCTGTTGTTTTCGTCCTGTAAACACCTGAATTAAAAGCTCAATTTTTCCGCTATTATCGTTCTTCCAGTAAAGCTCAGTATGTAATTGAGCAAAAGACGGATCTGGCCCAGTATAGAACGATGGCAACACGCGCATAATCGAGAATTGCCGCGGCAGCCTCTGTGTCGTATCCATTGCCCCAAAAGACTTTAGCGAAACTGCCCTGCCAGGCGCATTAGCGGCTAGCCCGGCAGTCATATCAGCCACAGACCCTCTGGATCGTCAATGCTCCTCGATCAACCGTTGCCAAAAGGCCTCGGTATGAGGATTACGGTTATCCCGCCAGCGCACCAGAATCACCTCCAGATGGTCGGACTCCATGTCGGGGTACAGGCGCACCAGTTCCTGCCGCTCGATCAGCGGCGCGACCATGCTATGGGGCATGCACGCCACCCCTTGACCGCTGGCCACCATCGGTTTGAGGGCTTCCGAGACGGTGGCTTCGAATACCTGGCGCAAGCGCTGGGGCTGTGGGTGGCGGTTGATCTGGGTGCGCGACAGTTCATGCAATTGCGCACTGCGCGAGTAGCTCAACAGCGGGATCGGTTCGTCGGTGTGCGCGCAATGCGCGGCCAAGGCCGGCGTGGCCACCCAGTACAGTTCGTCATGGCCCAGAGATTTCACCTCGAACTCACTTTGCCGAGAGTAGGGGCCAGTCTTGGCATCGCGGTAGAACAGGATGAAATCACAGCGTCCCGACATCAGCGCCATGTAGTAGTCATCTGTGCTGCGA
>NZ_JBFUIC010000188.1:0-8798 GCF_056402075.1 Pseudomonas sp. P4_C3 | reverse complement strand
GGCGGTGGGTCAGGCAATATTGATGCTGGATGTGACGGCCTCTTCGCGAGCAAGCCCGCTCCCACAGGGATTGCGGTGCCCAATGAGATCCCCGGCCACCAGATCGCTACGATTGCCGACCTCATCCTTGCCAGCTAACTTCGCCCGGTCGCTGCCAATTCAGCGACCGGGCCTGATAACCCGGGTAAGATGCCACGCAGCTGCGCCCCACGATGGTTGGCGTTTTTCTACGCCTGAGTATTCGTGTTATGGCGGCTGTGTGTGGGAGACCTTCGGGTCTGCCGGGTCCTGCATCTCCGGTTTATCAGCCTGCGCACAGCTGCCACCCATTCGCCTGATAACGAACGGGACAGCTTCACTTATGCAGGAGTTACAAATGAACACTATCGATCCGTCTGCTACACCAGTCATACCCTTCCACCTCCAGCCCAACAGGAGGTGAAGCCCAATGACCAATCCCCAAGACCTCAAAACCATCGGCCTCACCCCCTTCTCCTACCACGCCAACGAACCCCTGTTCCGCATCAATGCCGGCGTCCCGGTAACCGAAGCCCTCTACCACGCCTCCGACCTGCTCCACCTCGCGAAACTGCTCGCCTCAGACGCCGCCATGGTTCGCGACTCCGACCGACACGCCTGGGCATCACATTTTTTGCAGGACATGAGCAAGGCAATCATCGATGACGTGGTGAAGGTGCTCGATGCACCGTGTAACAACCGCGCGTAAATGAAAAAGCCCCACCGTTCTCTCGAAAGGAGGGGCTTTTGCGCTGCAAGCCGTTTCAACTTTTGGGCCAAACGATGCAGCCTATTCGCTGCAACCAAAGCTCAGGAAAACATGGCGCGCTGCTCAGCTTCGTAATGCCGGGTCTGAAAAGGCATGAGGGTTTGGGCTTTTAGGCCGAGGCCCTCACTCAACCCCCAAGAGACAGCAAGTTCATCACGGCGTCGACGCAGTGGCGTGACGGCTTGTAGCATCACGGCTTGCACGCAAGTCGAATGTGCAAAAAGCTCGAGGACATTGAGAGTTTCCGACACCCGGAGATCGGATAAGCAAGTAAATCGAGTGAATCGCTCGAGCAGATAGCCAGCACGCCGAACCTCCACTTCGTCAGAATGACGATTCAAAAAAACGCTTATCTCGCTTTCAAGATTTGAATCCGAGTACCAGACAGCTTTGGCGGCGCTCACCAAGGCAGCGTCATCCGCTTGATTCAAAGGTCTTTTTACCAGCGTGTCCAAGGCGGATGAGAGGACGTGGCCGCTATGGGGCTTCGTCATCTGTGCTCTCCAGATAATCATGCAAAATATTCGTGAGGACGGAGATTGGTGACTCCTTGTTGCCAACATATACATCAATCGCCTGCAATGCCAGTCGACGAAACTCGGTAGTCAGGATGAAACCAGCCCTGAGAAGTGCCTTGATATCACCAATGTCCTGATCGGTCGCTCTGCCCAGCTTGGAAATGGCAATGTCGACAGGTGCCGCGATATGAACGTACAGCGGGGACTCAACCGGGAACTCTGTAAAGGGAAGGCTCCGTTCCCAATAGTCCTCATGAATTGGGCCAAAACTGGTGTTGTATTGCAGGTCGTAGTTCAGCTCCATCAAGCGACCGGATCGCTCATCAACAAACTGTTCGGGTATCTCTGCGAGCATGGTTTGCAGGTGTAAACCTTCGGGAACATGAGCCTCATAAATCTCGGCATCGACGTCGGTGGAAACGCGATGATGGGTATAAAGGTGAACAGCGCAGCCACCGAACAGAATAATTTTGACCGCCCCTGGTCCTGCGTTCTCAAGCTCCAGTTCCGCTTCGACAGATTTGAACATCGAAATCAAAGCTTGCCCCAACGCTGTATTCGTATTAACACGCGGGGTGATTACCTCTGGCAGTTCCATCGTAGATCCTCTGGGATGCTTGTAATAACGGCATCCCGAGGCTAGATAGGCAACTTCCGACCCTCAACCTGAAAAACTCGTGGGAAAGCTCAGGCAAATCCGTAGGCATTTTTGCCGGTCAGGTCGCCCTATCGTAAGCGAGCTTGGTCGCGATGGCGGCAACGGACGAAACACAGGAGATGGAAACCCAATGACAAATCCCCCCAAGACCTCGGAACCATCCGCCTTACCCCATTTATTGGGTCTGACCGCGCATTTTTTCTTAAGTGGGCCAAGAAAATCTTAATAATTTGGGATTTTCTCAATTTTTTCTTAAGCGGACAGATATCGAATTCGCCTGTTAGTCCGCGTCGCGGCCATCGCGAGCAGGCTCACTCCTACAGAGATCGGTGTGCACTCAATCCAATGTAGGAGTGAGCCTGCTCGCGATGGCGGCAACACGGTCCACCAGAATCACCCCCAACAAAAAGCCCCGCTCTTCTCTCGAAGGCGGGGCTTTTCTTTAAAGCATGTCCGACGCTTACGGCGCGTACGTCAACAGCAACTCGCTCGGCACTTTGAAGTCCAGGGACATCATCACGCTCAACGCGGTAATGGTGAAGATCGAGAACACGAACAGCTTGCGTGCCCAGACCGTGTCATCCACTGCCTTGTAGCCGGTCCAGGCCATGTACAGCCAGTACATGCCCATGGCCGCGGCGACGGCGAGGTAGCTCATGCCGGCGTAGCCGCTGAAGGTCAGCATCAAGGTCGCCACGAGGAAGGCCAGGATGTAGAGCAGGATGTGCTTCTTGGCCACCTGGATGCCGCGCTTCACAGGCAGCACCGGAATCGATGCGGCCAGGTAATCGTTGAAGCGGAAGATCGCGATGGCGTAGGAATGCGGCATCTGCCACAGGCTGAACATCACCAGCAGGGTCAGCGCGGCCATGTCGAAGGTGTTGCTGACTGCGACGTAGCCAATCACCGGCGGCATGGCGCCCGACAGACTGCCCACCAGCGTGCCGTGAACCGACTTGCGCTTGAGGTACAGGCTGTAGAAGCCGACGTAGATGACGAAGCCGATGACTGCGAACAGCGCGGCCAACGGGTTGGCCACCTTGTACAACAGGGCAACGCCGGCGACACCCAGGACGGTCGCATAGATCAGGGCCAGTTTCAGGGAGATCAAGCCCTGGACCAGCACCCGGTTCTTGGTGCGTTCCATCTTCAGGTCGATGTCGCGGTCGATGCAGTTGTTGAACACGCAACCGGAGGCAACCACCAGAGACGTGCCGATCATGGCGGCCAGGAAAATGGCCAGATCGACATGCCCTTTGGAGGCCAGGAAAAATCCGCCTGCCACAGAAAGCACGTTACCGAAAATGATCCCCGGTTTGGTGATTTGGATAAAGTGCTTAAGGGACATGCGGATCTACCTCACTTCGCCATCATGAACGTGTGGATGCTGAACATGATCCACAGCGACAAGCCAACCAGCAGGACAATCACGATCGCGGCAAAGACAAACGCAATCACGTTGTTACGCTGCGCGGCCGAACGGTCCAGGTGCAGGAAGTACACCAGGTGCACCAGCACCTGGATGACTGCGAACGCGACGACGATCATCAGGGTGATCGACTTCGGCAGCGTCGGGTACATCACCAGACCGAACGGAATCAGGGTCAGGATCACCGACAGGATGAAACCGATGCCGTAGGACTTGACGCTGCCGTGACCGGCGTCGTGGCTGTCATGGCCATTTTGGGAATGAGCTGCGTTAGCCATTTACATAGTCCCCATCAGATAAACAACGGTGAATACGCAGATCCACACGACGTCCAGGAAGTGCCAGAACAGGCTCAGGCAGCTCAGACGGGTCTTGTTGGTCGCCGTCAGGCCGTTTTTCTGCACCTGATACATCATGATCGCCATCCAGATCAGACCGCTGGTCACGTGCAGACCGTGGGTGCCGACCAGGGTGAAGAACCCGGACAGGAAGCCGGAACGGCTAGGGCCGTAGCCCTCGGAGATCAGCATGTGGAACTCGTTGATCTCCATGCCGATGAAGCCGGCACCGAACACGAAGGTCATGGCCAGCCAGCCCAGGACCTGCTTCTTGTTACCCCGGAAGAACGCCAGCATGGCGAAGCCGTAGGTGATCGAACTGAACAGCAGCAGAGCGGTTTCGCCCAGTACGTATGGCAGTTCGAAGATGTCGTGGCCCGACGGGCCACCCGCTACGTTGTTAACCAGTACCGCGTACGCCGCGAAGATCGACGCAAACAGAATGCAGTCGGTCATCAGGTAGAGCCAGAAACCGAATACGGTCATCTCGCCCGAGTCGTGGTGATGGTCATCATGCCCATGTCCATCGACATGGGTGTGTCCAGCATTGGTCACTAAGTTCGACATGGTTTAAGCCTGTTCCAACGAGGTTTCAACACGGGTGGCGGTGGCCGGGATTTTCCCTGCCGCTACCAGACGCTTGTGCTGCTCGGCTTCGATGCGCTCGATCACGTCGACCGGCACCATATAGCCTTGATCATCACGGGCCGCGTGGATCACGAAGTAGATCACGGTGCCGGCCAGGCCAGCGATTGCCAGCCACCAGATGTGCCAGATCATCGCGAAACCGAACACGGTCAACAGAGCACCCATGACCACACCGGTCGCGGTGTTGTTTGGCATGTGGATCGGTTCGTACCTGGCCGGGGCCTTGTACGCGGTGCCGTTTTCCTTGGCTTCGGTGAACKGGTCGACAACGTCGGCTTTTGGCAGCACGGCGAAGTTGTAGAACGGAGGTGGCGACGAGGTCGACCATTCCAGGGTGTGTGCATTCCACGGATCGCCGTGTTCGCACATGTTTTCCGGTTTGTTGCGGTCACGCACGCTGACGTACAGCTGGATCAGCTGGCAAGCGATACCTACGGCGATCATCACCGCACCGAACATGGCAACGTACAGGTACGGCACCCACTCAGGGTTGGTGGTGGCGTTCAGACGACGGGTCATGCCCATGAAGCCCAGTGCATAGAGCGGCATGAACGCGACGAAGAAGCCGGAGATCCAGAACCAGAATGCTGCCTTGCCCCAACCTTCGTGCAGCTTGAAGCCGAACGCTTTAGGGAAGTAGAAACCGAAACCGGCGATGTAACCGAAGACCGCACCGCCGATGATCACGTTATGGAAGTGCGCGATCACGAACAGGCTGTTGTGCAGAACGAAGTCAGCACCCGGGATGGCCAGCAGTACGCCGGTCATGCCGCCGATGGCGAAGGTCACCATGAAGCCCAGGGTCCACAGCACCTGGCTGGTGAAACGCAGACGGCCCTGGTAGATGGTGAACAGCCAGTTGAACAGCTTCACACCCGTCGGGATGGAAATCAGCATCGTCGCCAGACCGAAGAAGGCGTTGACGCTGGCACCCGAACCCATGGTGAAGAAGTGGTGCAGCCAAACCATGAAGCCCAGGATCGAGATTGCGCCCGATGCGTAGACCATCGAGTGGTGGCCGAACAGTTTCTTGCCGGTGAAGGTCGAGATGACTTCGGAGAAGATACCGAACGCTGGCAGGATCAGGATGTACACMTCAGGGTGACCCCACGCCCAGAACAGGTTCACGTACATCATCGGATTGCCACCAAGTTCATTGGTGAAAATGTGGAAATCCATGTAACGGTCAAGCGTCAGCAGTGCCAGGGTAGCGGTCAGGATCGGGAACGAAGCCACGATCAGGACGTTGGCCCAGGTGCAGGTCCAGGTGAAGATCGGCATGTCCATCAGCTTCATGCCAGGGGTACGCATTTTCAGCACGGTGGCCAGGAAGTTGACCCCCGTCAGCGTTGTCCCCAGGCCCGATAGCTGTAGCGCCCAGATGTAGTAGTCCATCCCCACGCCAGGGCTGTATTGCAGGCCCGACAGCGGCGGATAGGCAACCCAGCCGGTCTTGGCGAATTCGCCGACGCCCAGGGACAGGTTGATCAGCACCACGCCGGAAACCAGCAGCCAGAAGCTCAGGGAGTTCAGGAACGGGTAGGCAACGTCACGCGCGCCGATCTGCAGCGGCACTGCAAGGTTCATCAGGCCGGTGAAGAATGGCATCGCCATGAAGATGATCATGATCACACCGTGAGCGGTGAAGATCTGGTCATAGTGTTCAGGTGGCAGGTAGCCAGGCGAACCCTCGGTGGCCATGGCCAGCTGGGTACGCATCATGATGGCGTCGGCAAAGCCGCGCAGCAGCATGACCATGGCGACGATGATGTACATCACGCCGATTTTCTTGTGGTCGACCGACGTCAGCCACTCGGTCCACAGGTAGGTCCACTTCTTGAAGTAGGTGATTGCAGCGAACAGCGCCAGACCACCGAGCGCGATCATGGAGATGGTAATCATCACGATCGGTTCGTGGAACGGGATCGCTTCCCAACTTAATTTACCAAACATCGTTTACTCCTCTGCCCCGGCAGCTGAATGCGAACTCATGTCCATCCCTTCCATTTGGGCCACTTCTTTCTCTGCTTTCTCGTGCTTGACCTTAGGACCCGGTTTCATGCCTTCGTACTTGTCGACGATGGCCTGGAACATGCCTGGGGTAACCGAGGAGTAGAGCTCGACTGGGTTGTTCTGGCTTGGCTTGGAAAGGGCTGCGTATTCAGCTTGTTCAAGCTGTTTAGGTGCCTTTTTGACTTCACTTACCCAGGCGTCGAAATCTTCCTGGGAAGTTGCGATCGCTTTGAATTTCATACCGGTGAAACCCGCGCCGCTGTAGTTGGCGGAGATACCGTCCATTTCAGCGTTCTCGTTGGCGATCAGGTGCAGCTTGGTCTGCATGCCCGCCATTGCGTAGATCTGGCCACCCAGAGCTGGGATGAAGAACGAGTTCATCACGGCGTCGGAAGTGATCTTGAAGTTGACTGGGGTGTGCGCCGGGAACACGATCTTGTTGACCGTGGCGATGCCTTGTTCCGGGTAGATGAACAGCCACTTCCAGTCCAGCGCGACCACTTCGATGGTCACAGGCTTGACGTCGGATTCCAGCGGCTTGTACGGATCCAGTGCGTGGGTCGACTTGTAGGTGACGTAACCCAGGGCAATGATGATCAGCACTGGAACAGCCCACACCGCAATCTCGATCTTGGTGGAGTGGTTCCATTTCGGGGTGTAGGTGGCGTTGGTGTTGGACGCGCGGTATTTCCAGGCGAACAGGAAGGTCATGACGATGACCGGCACCACGACCAACAGCATCAGCAGCGTTGCGGTGATGATCAGGTTTCGCTCGTCCAGACCAACCTGGCCCTTGGGATTGAGCAAGGTCATGTTGCAGCCTGACAGCAACAACGTGCCGATCAGCGGCAATAAGCCTAGTAGTCTGGGGTACCTGTTTTTACTCATCTCACGACCTCTAAAGCAGCTTGCGCAATGCAGTTGGGTTTTGATCGCCAACACTTCACCCTGCCAAGGGTTGGCATTTTTCTTGGATTGAATAAGGGCATGCCCGTCGTGCGTCAGACGCTGTACGACAAATCCCGGGCCTGCGGTGAGTTCTTATTCGAATTCGTGGTCAAAGGCCTTGTTACAGACCAATTCCATTTGGTGCGGGTAGTTGGAGGCTCCGACACCTGGGCATCGCATGAAGCCACCAGACCTCTCGACACCCTGTTTCTGCTCACGTCTGGTTAAGATTTGAGCAGTGCCGGGGATTCAGTGCGGGCGATTGTAGATATGTAACGTTGTATAAACCATGTCTCATCCCGAAATAATTTTTATCCGAACCGGCAACAATCATTAACCGTTTTCGCAAAAGTGGCGCATCTTATCGAAATTAATTCTCAACAAAAACACCACAATAAGTAGGTCTTCCACCCACAGTTCAGACAGTATCGGCCCCCTCTTCACTGCCCTTTACCTTGCCCGGAGCCCGATATGACGGGGGCTTCGGCCATTCGCCAGACCCTGTTAAAACTGCCTGCTCGCGTTCGCAATGGAAAAAACCGCAAGCCTGCAAAACAGCCCAATTTCGTTACGTTTCCATGTACCAATCCGGCCTCTTCGAACGCCCTGCGACACTGACTCTGTGACAACATGTCGCACATGTGTCGCACCCTTGGCTGTCGCACATCACGGTCTTTTTACCCGGCCTCTGAAATGCGCTGAGCAAGACAAAAAAGCCCCGGTCCTCTCTTCAAGGACCGGGGCTTTTTTGTCCGACAATTCCTGCCGACAGATGACCTCAGCGCAGCGCTTTGCGGTTACGCGACGTGAGCAAAGGCACCAGCACCACAATCAGCACGAAGGCGACCAACGCCCACTGTGCCAACGACAGACCGAGGATCGGCGGGTATGGCGTGGAGCAGAAACCATCGACCTGGAAACCCAGCGGAAAGATCTTCGCCAGCGGCAAGTCATCCACAATCGGTTGCAGCACATCGATGCCGCAACTGACCGCCGGATAGAACTGCGTATAGACGTGATGCCCGGCAACGCCGACGCCTGCCAGTGCGCAGATCACCACCAGGGTTTCGAACACCGTGATGCTGCGACGGGCGCGCATGGCGGCGCCGATGAAGGCGAAGATCGCGATCAGCAGCAACGCATAACGCTGCAGGATGCACAGCGGGCAAGGGGCCTCGCCCAGAACAATTTGCATGTACAGCGCGCCGCCGATCAGCGCCAGGCAAATGATGCCCAACAACACCAGGTAGCGCCGTTCACGCCCCAACCGCATGGATTCATCGCTCATCGCGTTTCCCTTGAAAATTTCGATTGCCCGCCAGTCTACACGCTGGCCTGATCTTTGAGAGCTGGCGCGTAGCAAGGGGGATGTCGCAGGGAATAGACGACAGGACGGTTAAGGAGGGATTAACTTTTAACCAGAAAGATCAAAAGATCGCAGCCTCCGGCAGCTCCTACA
>NZ_JBFUIC010000187.1:0-8842 GCF_056402075.1 Pseudomonas sp. P4_C3 | reverse complement strand
AGGTCGAGCAGGTCCTGTTGAACAGACATAAAAAATCCGATGCCAGAGGTCTGGCATCGGATTTTCGGGGAAGCCCGGCTGGGACTCAAATACTTAAGTGAACAGCATTACGCCATTGCGCGGGCCTTTTGCTGCCTGCATTGAGCCCGTGACGAACCGATTTCAACTGTGATTCAACCGCTTCGTAAAGTGAAACTGGCGGCGAGAAGCAGAATTGACAGCGAACCCGGCCGATACGCAGTGGTCATAACAGCTGATGGCAGCGCAAATGTTCAGTGGCCCAGGGCGACTTCACTCACGAGCGATGCCAGCAAATTCACACATTTCAGGGCGCGCCGGATAACCTCAGTGGGTTCGGTTCCTGCATGAAGCAGGCACTTGCCGCTGCTCTCATCCCATGCTCCCTCAGCGGAGTACGCAAATGACTCAATCAATGAGGTTCTTCCTGTCGTTCTTCCTCGCGGCTGCAACATTGGCATCGGCCAGTTTCCTGAACAATGCCGGAGCGGCTACCGCCGAGGATCTGAATGCCGACGCTCGACAAGCGTTGCAGACTCTCAACAAGACCCATCCTTTTTCCGAAACCATCTCGCACAACGCCAAGGCTGTGCTGGTTTTCCCGAAAATCATCAAGGCGGGTCTCGTGTTCGGCGGCAGCTATGGCGAAGGCGTTTTAATGAAGGGCACGAAAGTCGAGAACTACTACAACTCCGTCAGCGGTTCATGGGGGCTGCAGGCCGGCGCCCAGTCGTACGGCTATGTGGTTTTCCTGATGACCGATAAAGCCGTGAAATATGTCGCTGAAACCAAGGGTTGGGAAATCGGTGTAGGGCCAACGGTTGTCGTGGTGGATGAAGGGGTTGCGAAGAACCTGTCCAGCTCGACGCTCAAAGACGACGCCTACGCGTTCATCTTCGACCAGCAAGGATTAATGGCGGGGGTCAGTATCGAGGGAACGAAGATTTCTCTGATCAAGCGCTAGCGTCAGCCGTTTGATTGACCATCGGGAGCGTGATGACGGCCTATGCCAACCCGGATGGGTTTTCCCGTTCAGGCTAGGCTGTCCTCACTCCTGGCGCACGGACGTAGCTGATGATTAGGAAGCTATCTGGACGAGCAAGGCTGGCATTGGCTGTATCGACCGTGACGCAAAAGTATGGCGCGGCGCACCAGGCCTTCCTGATCGTGCCGCTGGTGTGTGGCTTTTTCATTGACCTGGTCAATGCCGTGATCATCAGCCTGTTCAGTGGCCTATAGCGACCCACCTCGACTCTCGGACGACCAGACACACTGAAAAAAGGAAAGCAGACGAAAGGACCAGCAGGATCGATGCCGCAGGGATAGGCTCAAAGAAAGAGTGTGCCCCTGCCCTGATCTGGCGGGGTACGATCTCAAATACACCTCTTGCTACAGGGGAACCGGGATGACGGGAAAAACTGCGCGTCAATGCTCGCCATGGATCCTGCTTTCCCTGCTCGCCATCGACCTGGTACTGACAGCGGGATGTTCAGGCAAAGCCACCACGGCTCGCTATTCAGCCCCAAACACGGGTTCAACCTGCTATGCAAAAGCCCTCCCCACTGTCGGCGAAGGCGGCCTCGCCTGGGCGGACAGCCTGGACATGGCTCGCCAGAAATCCCTGGATAATTGCATCCGCTATGCGGGCCGATCCGGCGGCACGCCGAATACCTGCCACGTAGTGATGGCAGAATGCAATCATTGATAGGGCGGTTTTTCATTTCTGCGCCGCTTTTGCATTTCTGTGCGACAGATCCCACTTCAGGGGCTCCCGTTTCACACGCTCGTGGTGGTAGTTTGCAAATGTTTCTGATCAAACGATCAGATATTTCTTACAAACCGCCTGCAAAGGAATGCCCCCTGCAATGGATTTTTCACTCAAGCACCTGGCTGCGACCACCCTCATGCTCGCCAGCCTTTCGTCGTTCACCAGCGCTGCCCACGCCAACATCACGCCACAACAGAGCGCGATCATCCTCAAGACCTTCAGCGATACGTCGGTCAAGGATTTCAGGCAGTTCCTCGCAAGTCTGGCCAAGAGCGATATCGCCAAGACCGACGACCTCGGCCCGGCCGTCCGTGCGTTCCAGGGCAACAAGACGCTTACCGCTGAGCAGCAAAACCAAATCCATCGCCTGCTTGGCCTCTATGCCCGGGTGAAATACGGCAGCGCGGCCACCGAAACCTTGAAGGAGCTGGTAGCCATTCCAACCGTGCGCGTGGACGGTGTTGCCCAGCACGACAATCCCGAATTTCTCAAGATTGCCGAGAAAATCAAGGGCCTCGCCCAGGCGTTCAACCTGAACTTTCGCAACATCGATAACCGCGTCTATGAAGTCTCCCTGGAAGGCGCTGGCGATGAAGTCGTGGGCATTCACGCCCATGCCGATGTGGTGCCGGTGACGCCGGAGAACTGGGTGCTGCAGGACGGCACCCGCCTCGATCCGTTCAAGGTCACTTTGGTCGGCGACCGCATGTATGGCCGCGGCACCGAAGATGACAAAAACGGCATCGTGGTGGCGCTCTACGCCATGAAGATCATCAAGGAAGAGCAGCTGCCGCTGGCCAGGAACTTCAAGCTGCTGGTCGACACCACCGAAGAGACCACGGGCGACGCCATCCCCTACTACTTCGAACGCAACCCGACCCCCAACTACAACCTGGCGCTGGATGGTGGCTACCCGGTGGTGATCGCCGAGAAAGGTTACGGCACGGTCATGGCCAGCTTCGCCAAGCGCACCGCGCAAGGCAAAGGCGCAGAAATCACCTCGATGACCGGCGGCCTGGCCACCAACCAGATACCGTCGACATCGGTCGCGACCCTGGTGACCGACAAGCCCGCCGAACTGGCCGCCCGCCTGCAAAAGGCCGGCAGCGAGTATGCCAAGCGCAACGGCGGCAACTTCGAGGTCGCCGCCAAAGTCGACGGCAAGGACGTCAAACTGACGGTCACCGGTGTGTCCGCCCACTCCTCCGAGCCCGAGTCCGGCGTCAACCCGGTGGCCAGGATGCTCGACTTCATCAATAGCCTCGACGGCAAGGTCGCGCTCAAGCACAACCAGATCACTGACGCCGCCCGCTACGCCGCCGACAACTGGGGGCTGGACTACCTGGGTGGCAAGTTGGGGGTCGGTTTTGCCGATGAGTTCATGGGCCCGCTGACCACTTCCCTGACCTATGTCGGGATGGATGACAAAGCCTTCAAACTCGCGGTCAACCTGCGCGTGCCGAAGGGTAAGACGCCGCAAGTGCTCAAATCCGAAATCGCCGGAAAACTGGACTCCTGGAGCAAGAAGACCCGGATCGCACCGACCTTCGACCTGTCGATTGCCGAACCGATGTACCGCAACCCCGAGGGTGAATGGGTCAAGGCCCTGCTCGCGGTGCCCAGCGAAAACCTGGGCATGGAACACAAGTTCGGCACCTCCGCCGGCGCCACCTCCGTGCATGAACTGCCTAACGGCGTGCAATTCGGCCTGGCCATGCCGGACGTCAAATACACCGGCCACAACGACAACGAGTTCAAGACCACCGAGCAGTTCCTGCTGGACCTGCAGATCGTGACCGAGATGATGGGCCGCATCGGGCAATTGCCGAAACTTTGATGCCCTATCGGACCCGCCACCCTGGCGGGTCCATTGCCTTCACTTCCACTCCCAAATCACATGCCGCCCCTTGTAGGAGCGAGCTTGCTCGCGATGGAGGCCAACGATGACGCGGGAAACCAGACTTACCGCGGCGTCCTCTGGTTTTTCGCGAGCAAGCTCGCTCCTACACAGGGTGGGTGGGCGCACGTGCCCGGATTGATGAACAAACCTCATGAACCCTTGCCGATTTACCCGTCTAGTGCTCATCCGTTAGCTCGCTTACTGTTTCCCCAGCGGTCCTGCACCCAGCCGATATCACTGACGTGCAGCCTGACCATCAAAAGCGGGAGATTGAAATGCACAAGCGCAAACTCGGAAACAGTTCCCTTGAAGTGTCTGCCCTGGGCTTGGGCTGCATGGGCCTCAGCCATGGCTACGGCCCGGCTACCGATACCCGACAAGCCATCTCGTTGATCCGCTCGGCCGTTGACCGAGGCGTCACCTTCTTCGATACCGCCGAGGTTTACGGCCCGTACCTGAATGAACAAGTGGTGGGTGAGGCGCTGGCGCCGGTTCGCGATCAGGTGGTCATCGCCACCAAGTTTGGCTTTACCTTTGGCTCCGACAATAAACAGCAGATTCTCAACAGCCGCCCGGAACACATCCGGGTCGCCGTCGAGGGCTCGCTGCGCAGGCTCAAGACAGACTTCATCGATTTGCTTTACCAACATCGCGTCGACCCGGACGTGCCTATCGAGGATGTCGCGGGTGTGGTGAAAGAGCTCATCCTGGAAGGTAAGGTCAAGCACTTCGGTCTTTCAGAGGCGGGCGTGCAAACCATTCGACGTGCTCATGCTATCCAGCCTGTTACAGCGCTGCAAAGTGAGTACTCGTTATGGTGGCGAGAGCCTGAGCAAGAGATTCTTCCGACACTCGCGGAGCTGGGTATTGGCTTCGTGCCCTTCAGTCCCCTGGGCAAGGGTTTTCTCACTGGCACCGTGTCGGCAGATGCCTCCTTCGGTAGCGACGATTTTCGCAGCATCGTTCCCCGCTTCAGCCAGCAGGCGCTGCAAGCCAATCAAGTGCTGGTGGAGCTGATTCGCAAGATCGCCGCGCAGAAGAACGCGACACCGGCGCAGATCGCGCTCGCCTGGTTGCTCGCACAGGCGCCGTGTATTGTGCCTATTCCCGGAACGACCAAGCTGCATCGCCTGGAAGAAAACCTCGGCGGTGCCAGCATCACACTCACTGACGCCGAGCTCAAGGCCATCGATGCGGCACTGGCGCAGATCCGCATCCACGGCGAGCGTTACCCTGAGGCCCTCAAGGCTCGCGTCGGGCGCTAACGGAGCATTGTCATGAGCAAGGATCACGATGCGCTTCGGCGCACGGTCATCGCCGCGCTCGCGAGCGCCCCGCTGCTGTCGCTCGCCGACACGCAAACCGGCAGCGAACCGCACCGCTCGGGGTCTCGCACCCTGGTGGCGTACTTTTCACGCTCCGGCAATACCCGAGTCGTTGCCGGACTCATCCAGCGGGGACTTCGTGCCGACCTCTTCGAGATCCGCCCGGCCAAGCCCTATCCCGACGATTACCTGGAAACGGTGGAGCAGGCGCGCCAGGAACGCGACAGCGGCTTCGAGCCAGCCCTGGAAAGCAAGGTTCGGGCAATGGCCGCCTACGACACTGTGTTTCTTGGCTTTCCGATCTGGGGTGAAACCGCTCCGCCGATCGTGCGTTCGTTCCTGACGGCCCACGACCTGAGCGGGAAAACCATCATCCCCTTCAACACCCACGGCGGCTACGGGCTGGGCAATAGCCGCAGCGTCCTCGGAAAACATGCGCCCACGTCCAAGGTGATGGAAGGCTTCGTGATGGAGGGTGAGCAGGAGCGCAAGACCATGGAACGCTTGAACGCCTGGATGAGCGACAGCCATCTGACACGTTAATGCGCCGTGCAGGGCGTTGAACTGTACGCGTCTCGATTTCTGAATGGGAGCAGCCTTGCAGTTGGCTAACCCGCCTTTAGGAGCAACATTGATGAATCCCTTGATCGCCCCTCTGGTTGCCTTATCCCTCATGGCAGGGGAAGCCTGCGCCCAGTCCTCCAACGAGATCCGGATCACCCACGCCGGCTCTCAACCCTCCATCAAGGGCGCGGCGGAAAACTTCACGGGGACGGTTCGGGTTGATGGCCTGTTCAAGGGTGATTCCCCGGCCCGCATCGGCGGTGGCACGGTGACCTTCGAACCCGGCGCACGCACGGCCTGGCACACCCATCCGCTGGGGCAAACGCTTATCGTCACCGCCGGGGTCGGCTATGTGCAGCAAGAGGGCGGCCCACGTCAGGAAATCCGTCCGGGAAACATTGTCTGGATCCCGCCGCAAACACGTCACTGGCATGGCGCGACGGCCACCAACGGAATGACTCACATCGCCATCGCCGAAGCCGAGGACGGCAAGGCTGTCACCTGGGCGGAAAAAGTCTCGGATGCGCAGTACCAAGGTCAATAGCCTGCGCTGAGCAATGGATGGAGCCTTTCACGATGACCACTGACACACCGATCGCACATCACAAGACCGGCCCCCTCCCCGCGCTGATAGCCCTGTGTCTGGGCCTTGGGTTGATGTCGGGTGTTGCCACCCAGAAAGCCGAGGCGTCGCAACCCATGACCAGCACACAATCCGCGGCACAAACGCTGTCGGCCAGGCAACAGGCCATTCCACTGATCGCAGCGTTCATGGCAACCAGTGACATGCCCAAGCTCAACGAAGCCTTGAACCAAGGCCTGGATGCCGGCCTGACGGTCAGCGAGGCCAAGGAAATCCTGGTACAGCTCTACGCCTATGTCGGCTTCCCGCGCAGCCTCAATGCATTGAACGAACTGATGACGGTTGTGCAAGCGCGCAAACAACGTGGCATTCACGATGAGCCTGGACGCGAACCCAGCCGTGCCATTGCAACCGGTGAGGCGTTGCTCGCGGCAGGGACGGCCAATCAAACCCGAATTTCGGGTGGGCCGGTCAAGGGGCCGGTGTTCGATTTCGCCCCGGTCATCAACCAGTTCCTGCAAACCCATCTGTTCGGCGACATCTTCGAGCGCGACAACCTTGACTGGCAAAGCCGCGAGCTGGCGACCGTCGGGGCGCTGGCCGCGACGCCGGGGGTGGAATCGCAGTTGCGCTCGCACATGCGGGCGAGCATGCGGGTTGGACTGAGCGAGGAACAATTGCACCAAGTCATCGCGGTYCTCACCGAGCACGGCGATGAACAAGCCGCCAAACGTGCAAGCGCAGCCCTGACACAGGCACTTGCTGCCTCGGGAGGTTGAACATGAAGACTGGAAAAAACCTGCTGAGCATTGCCCTGCTGAGCGTGCTTGCCGCCTGTGCAAGCCACTCCAATGCCGCCGCTCCCTTGATGATTCAGGAGCAAGGCAGCTTTGCCGCCGGCGGGACGATGATCACAGCACCGGGTTCGTTCAATCCGCGTAAGCCCATGACGCCAGACGGCCAAACCTACCACGGCGACCATGCCTATACCTTCTACCAAATCCCGGTCGATGCGCGAAAACTGCCCATCGTCATGTGGCACGGCGCAGGCCAGTTCTCCAAGACCTGGGAAACCACCGCGGATGGCCGGGAAGGTTTCCAGAATATCTTTCTGCGTCGCCAGTACGGCGTGTATCTGATCGACCAGCCGCGTCGCGGCGATGCCGGGCGCAGCATGGTCGAGGCGACGGTCAAGCCTGTCCCGGACGAGCAACTCTGGTTCAACCAGTTCCGCATCGGCCTGTGGCCCAACTATTTCGAAGGTGTGCAGGTTGCCCGGGATGCGCAAACGCGCGACCAGTTCTTCCGCGCGATGACGCCGAACACCGGTCCGYTCGACATGGGCGTGGTCTCCGATGGCGTGTCGGCAGTCTTCGACAAAATCGGCCCCGGCATCCTGCTCACTCACTCACAGGGTGGCGGACCGGGTTGGTTGACGGCGATCAAGAACAACAAGGTCAAGGCCATCGTGGCTTTCGAGCCGGGCAGCAGCTTCGTCTTCGCGCAGGGTGAAGTACCCGCGCCGATTCCCAGCGCGTTCGACACGGTGCAAGGCGCAGCGGTGCCGATGGATCAGTTCATGGCGCTCACACGCATTCCGATCCTGATCCTCTACGGCGACAACATCCCGGAGCAAGCTGTCGACCTGCCAGCCCAGGACAGTTGGCGCGCCCGCCTTACGATGGCCCGGCTATGGCGCGACGCCGTCAACCGGCACGGCGGTGACGTGAGGCTGATCCATTTGCCGGAGATTGGCATCAAGGGCAATACCCACTTCCCCATGTCGGATTTGAACAATGTGCAGATCGCGGACCTGGTGTCCGGCTTTCTGACAGAAAAACATCTGGATTGACGGCTACAGAACATTTTTCAAACGCACCCTTTCAATGCTCCGGAGACTCCTATGAGAAACACCATTCTGAAAGCCTCGCTGATGGCCGCCATCGTCGGTATGTCTGCCGGCGAAGCCGGTGCCGCCGACTACAAAAAGAACCCGTTCACCCTGGCTTACGACGGCGCAATTACCAAGAACGAACCCGGCAAGGTCAACATCCATCCGGTCACCTACAAGCTCAATGGCCTGGACATCGCTGCCAACGTCTACACCCCTGCCAACTACGATGCGAAGAAGGTCTACCCGACGGTGGTGGTGGCGCATCCGAATGGTGGTGTGAAAGAGCAAGTCGCCGGTCTGTATGCCCAGCGACTGGCTGAACAAGGCTACATCACGATTACCGCCGATGCCGCGTATCAAGGCGCGAGTGGCGGACAGCCGCGCAGCATCGACAAGCCGGCGTACCGTATCGAGGATATCCACGGCATGGCGGACTTCATCACTCAGTATGCTGGCGTCGACGGCAAGCGTCTGGGCCTGCTCGGCATCTGCGGTGGCGGCGGCTACTCGTTGGTCGCGGCGCAAACCGACAAGCGATTCAAGTCGGTGGCGACCGTGAGCATGTTCAACTCTGGCCGGGTGCGCCGCAATGGCTACAACGACTCGCAACTGGACACCATTGAGCAACGCCTGCAACAGGCTTCCGCTGCCCGCGCTCAAGAAGCGGCTGGCGGCGAGGTGCTTTATTCGGGTGATGCCAACCTCACCGACGAGCAGATCGCCAAGCTGCCGTTCGCCTTGTATCGCCAGGGTTACGAGTACTACTGGAAGACGCATGCGCACCCTGACT
>NZ_JBFUIC010000186.1:0-8874 GCF_056402075.1 Pseudomonas sp. P4_C3 | reverse complement strand
GGGCGTACCCTTTACCCGCGATGAACAGTCGGGTAACGAAGATGGCGGGTTCGAGTTCCACCTGACCCGCGAGGGCGGTCACAGCCATCGGCGCATCATCCACGCCGCCGATGCCACCGGTGCAGCCATTTTCACAACCCTGCTCGACCAGGCCAGGAAACGGCCGAACATCGAACTGCTGGAACAGCGGGTGGCGGTTGACCTGATCACGGAGAAACGCCTGGGCCTGGAAGGTGATCGCTGCCTCGGCGCTTATGTGCTCAATCGCGGCACCGGCGAAGTCGACACCTACGGCGCCCGCTTTGTGATCCTCGCCTCCGGTGGTGCGGCCAAGGTTTACCTGTACACCAGTAACCCTGACGGCGCCTGCGGCGATGGCATCGCCATGGCCTGGCGCTCGGGCTGCCGGGTGGCGAACCTGGAATTCAACCAGTTCCACCCTACTTGCCTGTATCACCCGCAAGCCAAGAGCTTCCTGGTTACTGAAGCCCTGYGAGGCGAAGGTGCCCACCTGAAGTTGCCCAACGGTGAGCGCTTCATGCAGCGCTTCGATCCTCGGGCCGAGTTGGCACCACGGGACATCGTCGCCCGGGCCATCGACCATGAAATGAAGCGCTTGGGTATCGATTGCGTCTATCTGGACATCAGCCACAAGCCCGAAGCCTTCATCAAGACGCACTTCCCGACGGTGTACGAACGCTGCCTGGAATTTTCCATCGACATCACCAAGCAACCGATTCCGGTGGTCCCGGCAGCGCACTACACCTGTGGTGGTGTGATGGTCGATCAACAGGGCCGCACCGACGTGCCGGGTCTGTATGCCATTGGCGAAACCAGTTTCACCGGCCTGCACGGCGCCAACCGCATGGCCAGCAACTCGCTGCTGGAATGTTTCGTTTATGCTCGCTCGGCGGCCGCGGACATTCTTGAACAGCTGCCCCGGATTCCGATGCCAGTCCCCCTTCCCGCCTGGGATGCGAGCCAGGTCACCGATTCCGATGAAGACGTGATCATTGCGCACAACTGGGATGAATTGCGGCGCTTCATGTGGGACTACGTTGGCATCGTGCGCACCAACAAGCGTCTGCAACGGGCGCAACACCGCGTGCGACTGTTGCTGGATGAAATCGACGAGTTCTACAGTAACTACAAGGTCAGCCGGGATTTGATCGAGCTGCGCAACCTGGCCCAAGTGGCCGAGCTGATGATYCTGTCAGCCATGGAGCGCAAGGAAAGCCGTGGCCTGCATTACACCCTCGACTACCCGAACCTGCTGCCGGTCGCGCTGGACACTATTCTGGTGCCGCCCACCTACGTCGGCTGAACTTGAGCCGGACCCGCAGGCGTCGGTGCACATCCGCCGCCTGCGCATCCCGGGGCACGCAAATGGCCCGGACCCGGCGCTCACCACGTAGTCGGAAACGCAGTACCACCACCAACGGTAGCGCCAGGCTGTCCGGTCTCAGTTGCACGGGCTGCCAACCCTTGGCCCGACTCCACAACTGCCAGCCATCGGCATCGCGGCGCAAGCCGCAAAAGGCCTGCGGGTGGGTCAGCAGGATTTGCCGAGGTAACAACCAGACTCCGTGAGCCACGCACAGCACGGCGCCGAGCGCGCTGGCCCAGAGCGGAATTGACAGTAAAAACAACGAACCCAATGCGAACAGCTGGGCCAGAAGATACGCCGCCAGCAACTGCCGTGAGGCATGCCAGCGGCATTCGAACGAATTACTTGGGCTGGACACGGTCCAGGATCATGCGAACCATGCGTTGCAGTTCAGGATCCTCGGATTCGCTGCGTTCCATGAACCAGCCGAACATGTCCTGATCTTCGCATTCGAGCAACCTGACGTAGCAGGCGCGATCAACCTCGCTGAGGTGCGGGTAAACCTCTTTCACAAACGGCACCAGCAACACGTCAAGCTCAAGCATGCCGCGGCGGCTGTGCCAGTAGAGGCGGTTCAGTTCAACATCTTCGACCATGGAGCGCTCCTCAAATAGGCCGCAAGTATACAGGCCCGCGCCCCGTCGAACAGTCGGCTTTGGTCGGGCACCGATGATCCTTTGTGAACTACCCATTTCGAAGGCGCCCCCTTATGATGTCCGCCAGACTCTTTACCCTGCGATGACCCATGGCCGATTCTGCTTTTTTCTGCACGCTTTCTCATGAAGGTGTTCTCGCGGTCCGCGGCGCGGACGCCAGCAAATTCCTGCAAGGCCAATTGACCTGCAACCTCAACTACCTGAGCGATTCCCGGGCCAGCCTCGGTGCCCGCTGCACGCAAAAAGGCCGGATGCAATCGAGTTTCCGTATCCTGCTCGACGGTGACGGCGTGGTCTTGGCCATGGCCACCGAATTGCTCGAGCCGCAACTGGCGGACCTGAAAAAATACGCGGTGTTTTCCAAGTCGAAACTGACCGACGAAAGTGCCGCCTGGGTCCGCTTCGGCGTTGACCTTGGCGACGCCGCGCTGGTCAGCCTCGGTCTGGACCTGCTGGCAGAAACCGACAGCGTCGTGCGCAACGATGGGCTGATCGCCATCCGTGTCTCGCCTGACCGAGCCGAGCTGTGGGTCGCCGCCAGTCAAGCCGATGCGGTCAAAGGCAAGCTGTCGGCGGTGCTGAGCGAAGGCGATCTGAATCAATGGCTGCTGGGCCAGGTCCGCGCAGGGATCGGCCAGGTCATGCCGGGTACCCGCGAATTGTTCATCCCGCAGATGCTCAACCTGCAAGCGGTCGGTGGCGTGAGTTTCAAGAAAGGTTGCTACACCGGGCAGGAAATCGTCGCGCGCATGCAGTACCTGGGCAAACTCAAGCGCCGCTTGTATCGCCTGCAACTGGCTGCCAGCGAGTTGCCTGAACCGGGTACCGCGCTGTTTTCCCCAACCCACGGCAGCTCCATCGGCGAAGTGGTGCTGGCTGCCCGCGCCGAGCAAAACATTGAACTCCTGGCGGTGTTGCAAGCCGAAGCAGCAGACAGTGGGGACATCCACCTGGGCGCGCTCGAAGGGCCGTCCCTGCAGCTGCTCGACCTGCCTTATGAACTGGACCGCGATCGCGAAATCCAGCAATAACGGCAGCACTTGGCGCGACACCTAGAGAGACTAAATGAGCGAACTGGCGGAAAAGGTCCAAAAGGATTTGGTTGAGGCCATCAATAACGATGACCTGGTTCTGCCAACGTTACCGGAAGTGGCTCTGCAGATTCGCAAGGCCGCGGAAAACCCGGAAGTCAGCGTCAGTACCCTGAGCAAAGTGATCGGCCGTGATACCGCGCTGTCGGCACGCCTGATCAAAGTGGTCAACAGCCCACTGTTGCGCGCGACCCAGGAAGTGACCGATCTGCATACCGCGATCACCCGCCTGGGCATCAACTACAGCTGTAACCTGGCGATCGGCCTGGTCATGGAGCAGATTTTCCATGCCCGCTCCGACGTGGTGGAACAGAAGATGCGCGATGTCTGGCGTAGAAGCCTGGAAATCGCCGGTGTCAGCTACGCCCTGTGCCGCAGCCATACCCGACTCAAGCCCGATCAGGCGGCCCTTGGCGGGCTGGTGCATCAGATCGGCGTGCTGCCGATCCTGACCTACGCCGAAGATCACTATGAGCTGCTGTCCGACCCGGTCAGCCTCAACCATGTGATCGACCAGATTCATCCGCTGATCGGCGAAAAACTGCTCAGGGTCTGGGAATTTCCCGACATGCTGGTGCAAGTGCCGCAGCTATACCTGAACTTCAAGCGCCAGTCTGCGCAGGTCGACTATGTGGATCTGGTGCAGGTGGCCAGCCTGTATTGCCTGCAGGACACCGACCACCCGCTCGCCCGTGCCGATGCGTTGAATGTACCGGCCTACAAGGCACTCGGAATCGACTTTGACGACGAGACGATGTGCGCCGACCTGGAAGAAACACGCACGATGTTTTACTGACCCAAAACCGCGCCGCCCCCTTCGCGAGCAGGCTCGCTCCCACAGGGATTTGTGGTGCTGCATAGATCCAATGTGGGAGCGAGCCTGCTCCGGGCGGCGTTCCGACGATGGGGCCAGAACAAGCCCCATCACTCTCCGGCGACAAAACTCACCCGCACCTTCAAMCCTGCGTGCTCACCGTCATGCAGGCTGATCTGCGCCAGATGCGCGCGGCAGATCTCACCGACAATCGCCAACCCCAACCCTGAACCGGCCACTTGCTGATTGCGTCGGTAAAAGCGCTCGAATACCCGATCGCGCTCCTCAAGAGGAATGCCGGGGCCATCATCTTCGACTTCCAGCACTGCGGGCGCCGAGACGCGCAAAATCACGTTGCCACCCGGTGGCGTGTGAGCCAGTGCGTTATCCACCAGATTGCTCAGCAGTTCGTTCAATAATGTCGGCTCGCCCCGCAACCAGACGGGTTCATCCGCTTCCAGCGCCAGCGCGATGCCGCGCTTGTGGGCCAGCGGCGCCATGGCCATGCCCAGGTCCCGAGCCAACTGACTGAGGTCGAGTAACTGCGCGCCACCCTCGGCAATCGCCCGGGCGCCATTTTCAACCCGTGCCAGGGACAGCAACTGATTGGCCAGATGGGTCAAGCGATCAGTGCCCTGGGCGGCGGTCTCCAAAGTACTGCGCCAGGTATCGGGCTCGGCCGAGCGCATGCCCAGTTCCAGTCGCGCCTTGAGTGCTGCCAATGGCGTACGCAGTTCGTGGGCGGCATCGGCAATGAACTGCGCCTGTTTCTCGAACTGCCCGCGCAAGCGCTCGGTAAAGTGATTGAGCGCGCGCACCAGTGGCCATAATTCGCGCTGCACTTCCACCAACGGCAAGGGGCGCAGATCGTCCGGCTGGCGCTCTTCCACCGCTGTGCGCAAGCGCTCCAGCGGGCGCAACGCGGCACTCACCGCGAACCACACCAACATCAAGGCCCCACCCGCCAGCATGCCCAGGCGCAGCAAAGTATCTGTCGCCAGACTGCGGGCCATGCTCACCCGCGCTTCATCGGTTTCCGCTACGCGAATTTCCGCCATGCCGTTCATGTTCGGCTCGCTCACGGGTTTGAGCAGGCTCACCACACGCACGTTCTGCCCGCGATACTGGGCGTTGTAGAAGCGTGCCAGCGCCGGATAGTCATCGGTGCGCGGCGTTCCCGGCGGTGGCGCGGGCAGGTTTTCATAACCGGAAATCAGCTTCTGATTGATGTCGTTGACCAGGTAGAAAATTCGCCCGGCACTGTCGTAGGCAAAGGTATCGAGGGCCACGTAGGGCACGTCGGCACTCAAGGTGCCGTCGCGCTGGGAGACGCCGGCGGCGATCGTTCGCGCCGAGGCCAGCAGGGTCCGGTCATAGGCCGTGTCGGCGGCTTCGCGCCCGTTCCAGTAGGCGCTCAAACCACTGGCCAGCATCAATACAACCAGCAACAGCGCCAGGTTCCACAGCAACCGCCAGCGCAGGCTGCTGGGCTTATGCATCGCGGCTTTCCAGCAAGTAACCGAGGCCGCGGAAGGTCACGATAGCGACCGGCTGGCCGTCGAGCTTCTTGCGCAGGCGGTGCACGTAGATTTCGATCGCATCGGGGCTGGCCTCTTCATCGAGGCCGAATACTTGAGAAGCCAGTTGCTCCTTGCTCATCACCCGACCGGGGCGCGCGATCAGGGCTTCGAGTACGGCCTGTTCGCGGGAGGTCAGGGTCAGCAATTCTTCACCGAGGGTGAAACGCCGGGTTTCCAGGTCATAGGCCAGCACACCGCAACGCTGAATGCGTTCACCGCCCAGCACACTGCGGCGCAACAAGGCTTTGACCCGGGCTTCGAGCTCGGTCAGTTCGAACGGTTTGGCCAGGTAGTCGTCGGCGCCGAGGTTCAGGCCGTGGACCCGATCCTTGACGTCGCTGCGGGCGGTCAGCATCAACACCGGCAGGTTCTTGCCCCGCGCCCGCAAACGCGCCAGCACTTCGAAACCATCCATGCGCGGCAAGCCGACGTCGAGGATCGCCATGGCGTATTCCTCGCTGCCCAGCGCCAGGTCGGCTGCCACGCCATCGTGCAGAACGTCCACGGTCAGCCCGGTGCTCTTGAGCGCCTGGGCGACACTTTCGGCGAGCTGCAAATGGTCTTCGACGAGCAGGACACGCATGGATCTTTACCTCATTCCGGGATGGTCGACGCCATTCTCTGGCGCGAAGTTTACAGCCGCAACCGCCGCTGTGAAGCCCGAAAACCGTGAAAGTCAGCTGAAAGCTTAGCGAAAGGTTAGCCCGTTACAGTCCAGCCACGGACAGTTTCGACTGCCGTCGCTGCAGCCACACAGCGATACGAAAAACGCCTCGAAGCGTTTTCGACAAATAAGAACAATAAACGGAGTAACTCATCCATGCAGTCCCTGCAGACCCAGGCTATCGCGCCTGCCCGCCTCTCCCGTTTCGGCCACACTGTGCTTGCCAGCGCTGCCGCCCTTGCCGGCTTTTCACCGTTGAGCCAGGCCGCATTCTTCGACGACAGCTCGGCGACTTTCGAAACCCGCAACATGTACTTCAATCGCGATTATCGCGACGGTACCAGTGCCCAACAGTCCAAGCGTGACGAGTGGGCCCAGGGTTTCATGCTCAATCTGAAATCAGGCTACACCGACGGCACCGTGGGGTTCGGTGTCGATGCGCTGGGCATGTTGGGGGTCAAGCTCGATTCAAGCCCTGACCGCACCGGTACCGGCCTGCTGCCGACCGACGATGGGCGAGCCGTCGATGAATACTCCAAGCTCGGCCTGACCGGCAAAGTGAAAATCTCCGCCAGCGAGCTGAAGATCGGCACCCTGATTCCGGAACTGCCGATCCTCAAGCCCAACGACGGGCGCATCCTGCCGCAGACCTTTGAAGGCGGCATGCTGACCTCCAAAGAGATCAAGAACCTGACCTTTACCGGCGGTCGTCTGGACAAAGCCAAGGACCGCGACAGCACCAACTTCGAGGACATTGCCCTCAACAACAAGAACAGCCGTTTCGCTGGCACCGTGGCCGGCAAGCACTTTGATTTTGGCGGCCTGGACTACAAGCTCACCGACAAGATCACCGGCAGCTACCACTTCGCGCAACTCGATGAAGTCTACAACCAGCATTTCCTCGGCTTGATCGCCTCGCAGCCATTCGGCCCCGGCACCTTTGGCACTGATCTGCGGTTTGCCATCAGTGACGACCAGGGCGAGGCCCGTGGTGGCAAGATCGACAACAAATCCCTCAACGGTCTGGTGAGTTACGCCTTGAGCGGGCACAAGTTCAGCGCGGGCTACCAGCACATGTCCGGCGACAGCGCGTTCCCGTATGTGGATGGCGCCGACCCGTACCTGGTGAACTTCGTGCAGATCAACGACTTTGCCGGGGCCGAAGAACGCTCCTGGCAAGCGCGTTATGACTTCGACTTCGTCACCCTCGGCGTCCCCGGCCTGACTTTCATGAGCCGTTACGTAAGCGGTGACAACATCAAGCTCAAGAACGGAGACGAAGGTAAAGAATGGGAACGCAACAGCGAGATTAAATATGTTGTACAAAGCGGCGCGCTCAAGGATGTCGCCGTGCGTCTGCGCAATGCCACCTACCGTTCCAACTACTCCGCTCGCGATGCCGATGAAGTGCGTCTGCTGGTGAGCTATAGCGTTGCCCTCTGGTAATTCAGTACGTCAATAACAACAACTCCCAAGGAGACTTGAATGAACCTGTCAATGCGTAAACTAGCCCTCGCCGCCAGCGTCCTGCTGTTCACCGGCCAAGCGCTTGCCGAACCCAAACGTCCGGAATGCATCGCCCCGGCCTCGCCCGGCGGTGGTTTCGACCTGACCTGCAAACTGGCGCAAAGCGCGCTGGTCAACGAAAAACTGCTGACCAAGCCGATGCGCGTGACCTACATGCCCGGTGGTGTCGGCGCGGTGGCGTACAACGCGGTGGTCGCCCAACGTCCGGCCGATGCTGGCACCCTGGTGGCCTGGTCCAGCGGTTCGCTGCTGAACCTGGCCCAAGGCAAATTCGGTCGTTTCGATGAAACCAACGTTCGCTGGCTCGCTGCCGTTGGCACCAGCTATGGCGCCATCGCGGTGAAAAGCGATTCGCCTTACAAGAACCTCGACGATCTGGTCCAGGCACTGAAGAAAGATCCGAGCAAAGTGGTGATCGGTTCCGGCGGCACCGTCGGCAGTCAGGACTGGATGCAAACCGCGCTGATCGCCAAGGCCGCCGGAATCAACCCGCGTGACCTGCGTTACGTCGCCCTCGAAGGTGGCGGCGAGATTGCCACCGCCCTGCTCGGTGGGCACATCCAGGTCGGCAGCACCGACATCTCCGACTCCATGCCGCACATCCTGAGCGGCGACATGCGCCTGCTGGCGGTGTTCTCCGACAAACGTCTGGACGAGCCGGAAATGAAGGACATCCCGACAGCCCGCGAGCAAGGCTACGACATCGTCTGGCCGGTGGTGCGCGGCTTCTACCTCGGGCCAAAAGTCAGCGACGAAGACTACGCCTGGTGGAAAGCGGCCTTCGACAAACTGCTGGCTTCCGAAGACTTCGCCAAGTTGCGCGATCAGCGCGAGCTCTTCCCGTTCGCCATGACCGGCCCGGAGCTGGACACCTACGTGAAGAAGCAGGTTGCGGACTACAAAGTGCTGGCCAAAGAGTTCGGCCTGATCCAGTGATCGCCTCTGTCTAGCGGCCGCGGCTCCGTTTGGCGGAGTCGCGGCACAGGAGTTCCCCATGCTCTTACAACGCATTTTTGCTTCGGTGCTGTTGCTGGTCTGCCTCGGCCTGGCGCTGATGGCATGGCCGTATCAAGCGGCTTTTTCCTACGAACCRGTGGGGCCTCGGGCCTTTCCATTGCTGATGCTCGGCCTGATGGGCTCGGCACTGTTGTACAT
>NZ_JBFUIC010000185.1:0-8888 GCF_056402075.1 Pseudomonas sp. P4_C3 | reverse complement strand
GGTCAGGGGGGCGCCGCTGGTGAAGTTTTTCCACTGCACCTCGTATTGGGCGTCTTTGTAGGGACCATCGTGGGGCAGGTATTTGTCCAGCAGCCCGAGTTCGCGAATCAACAATCCGCCGGCGGCGCAGTTGATGGTGGTGTCCTGGGTGCCGATGGCAATGCGGATGGTTTCGGCCGAGGCCGACAGGGTGAATGAAGCCAGTACCAGACCGGCCAACGCTGCACGCAACATCATGAGTGTTTCCCCTCGAATCATTTATTGGATGTTCGTCTCCGCCACGATCAGGGCGCGGTGGGAAACGAGGGGTGTTTTTAATCAGGCGTCCGGTGGTTGCCGGATGGCGTTTTGGGTTGTCTGTTCTGGCGTCTTCGCTGGCAAGCCAGCTCCTACAAAAGCGGTTACCGCAATAGATAGGGGATCTCGACTTTCACGGCCCCGGTCGGGCAGTCCTTTTCACAGGGCATGCAGTACCAGCATTCATCGAAGGCCATGTAGGCCTTTTGCGTGGCCGGGTTGATCGCCAGCAGGTCCATCGGGCAAACGTCGACGCACACGGTGCAGCCTTTGTGGGCGATGCATTTGTCCTCATCGACCGTGACCGGTGCGTTGGAGCGAAAGAAGATTTCCTGGGGTTGGTAAGCCATGTTCGATCTCTCTTTTGTTGTCGGCATCAAGCCGCATCGGCACCGACCCGCAACCGGTCGTAGGCCTGCATCTCGTCGGCATCCAGCGCGATGATGTAAGGCTCGACGGCTTTCTTGAAACTGCTCATCAAACCGTTTTGGTCTTTCTTCAGGTGGCAATGGCAGAACCAGTCGCGGTCGTTGCGTTGTGGGTGATCGACGCGATGGTGGTAAAGCCCCCAGCGGCTTTCGGCGCGGAACAATGAAGCGCGGGCGGCCATTTCGGCGCAGTCGCGGATCATGCTGACTTCCATGGCGCGCATCAGTTCGTGGGCGTTGTGGGCCTTGATCTGGTCGAGATCGCGCTGGATGTCGCTGAAGCGTTGCAGGCCGATCTGCATCTTCTTGGTCACTTTCGGCGGTTGCAGGTAGTCGTTGACGAAGCGCCGCAGCTTGTATTCGACCTGCGCTGGCGGCAGGCCGTGTAAACGGTCCAGCGGCGCGTAAACCCGTTGTTTTTCGGTTTCGATCTGCGCGGCATCCAGCGCTGAAAACTCACGCCCGGCGACAAAATCCGCTGCGTTGTGGCCGGCGAACCAGCCGTAGGTGAACGCGCCGAGCATGTAGTTGTGCGGCACGGCGGCCATGTCACCGGCCGAGTACAAGCCCTTGACCGAGGTCTCGGCCTTCTCGTTGACCCACACCCCCGACGCCGAATGCCCGCTGCAAAAGCCGATTTCCGAGATGTGCATCTCGACCATCTGCGTGCGGTAGTCGGTACCGCGATTGGCGTGGAACTGGCCGCGACTCGGACGCTCGTTACTGTGCAGGATCTCTTCGATGTTCTGGATGGTTTCCTCGGCCAGGTGATCGAGCTTGAGGAACACCGGGCCATTGCCGCTTTCCAGTTCCTGATGGAACTCCCACATCATCTGCCCGCTCCAGTAGTCGCACTCGATGAAGCGTTCACCCTTGTTGTTGGCGGTGTAGCCGCCCAAGGGGCCGGTGACGTAGGCGCAGGCCGGGCCGTTGTAATCCTTGATCAGCGGGTTGATCTGGAAGCACTCCAGGTTCGCCAGTTCGGCCCCGGCGTGGTAGGCCATCGAGTAGCCGTCGCCGGCATTGGTCGGGTTTTCGTAGGTGCCCATCAGGTAGCCCGAAGACGGCAACCCCAGGCGTCCGGCGGCACCGCAGGCGAGGATCACCGCCTTGGCCTTGATCACATGGAAGTCCGCGGTGCGGCAGTCGAAACCCATCACGCCGTTGACCGCGCCCTCCTCGTCCGTCAGCAATCGGGTGCAGACCAGGCGATTGGTGATACTCACCCGCGCGCGCTTCAACTGCCGATAGAGGACTTTCTTGATGTCGTGCCCTTCCGGCATCGGCAACACGTAGGCGCCCATGTGGTGGACCTTCTTCACCGCGTAGTCGCCGGTTTCGTCCTTCTCGAATTTCACGCCCCAGCGGTCCAGTTGCTCGATGGTTTCGAAGCTGTGGGTGGCATAGGCGTACACCGCGGCCTGATTGACGATGCCGTCGTTGGCGATGGTGATTTCCTTGGTGTACTGCTCCGGCGTCGAGTGGCCGGGAATGATCGCGTTGTTCAGGCCGTCCATGCCCATGCTGATCGCGCCGCTGCGCTTGACGTTGGCCTTGTCGATCAACAACACCCGCAGGTCGCGGTTGCGTTCCTTGGCCTTGATCGCCGCCATGGGGCCGGCGGTGCCGCCGCCAATGACAACGATGTCGTATTCCTGCTCCAGCGTGCTGCGCGTCATGCCTGCTCCCCTTTTTGCCGGTCGATCCGCAGGCGGTACTGGAAGGCATCGCCACGGTAGTAAAGGTGTTCGAAGTCCAGCGGCCAACCGTCGACATCGTGGGTCAGGCGCTCAATGCGCATGATTGCTGAACCAGGTTCGACGTTCAGCGCCCGGCTCAGGTCGCTGTCGGCCAGTACCGCATCGATGGCCAGGTCGGCGTGCCCCAGGGCCAGGCCGCAGTCGTTTTCCAGGATCTGGAAAATGTCGCGGGTGACCAGGTCGGCTTTTTCCAGGCGCTCACCAATGGCCTTGGGCAGGTAAGTGATTTCCAGGGAAATCGGCTCGCGATTGATCAGGCGCACCCGTTTGACCTGCGTCACAACCTCGCCTTCGACGACCTGTAAACGCTCGGCGACGAGCTTGCTGGCGGCAATGAATTTGAAGCTGCGCAGGCGGTTGATCACCTCGTAGCCGCGACCGGTCATGGACTCGGCCAGGCCTTGCAGGGTGCTGACGTTCTGGAAGGTTTTTGGTTTGGCGACGAAGGTGCCTTTGCCGTGGATCTTGAAGATCAACCCTTCCTTTTGCAGGTCACCCAAGGCCTGGCGCACGGTGATGCGGCTGACCTTGAACAACGTGCCAAGCTCGCTTTCGGAAGGCATCTGGCTGTCTTGCGGGTATTTGCCGTCGAGGATGCGGGTACGCAGCACGTCTCGCAGTTGGGTGTGCAACGGGACGCTGCTCAGGGATAGAACGTTATCGGTCATGGCGGATCACTTGTTATAACGAGTTATGACGTGATCTTAAAGAGCCGTGATGTCGATTGAGAAATACCGAATGCGCATAAGGTTAGACTCACCACCGTCCCCTGTGGGAGCGAGCTTGCTCGCGATAGCGTCGGCACATCCAGCATTGATACTGACTGACACAACGTCATCGCGARCAAGCTCGCTCCCACAGGACCGCGTTAAATCTGAAGGTTCAGTGCCGCTTGAGGATCTGGTCCATCACCCAATCGGTCTTCAACGCCTGTTCGGCCACGGCCGGGTGCTGCGCCTCACCACGAATATGCGCATTCATGCCCAATACGTGGTGCCACTGAATGTGTGCGTGATGCTCGATGTTCAGGCTGAGGTGTTCATCGGCGTGTAGCTCGACCGGGTGTTCATCGAATACCGAAAAGGTGATCCGGCCTTTACTGCCAATCACTTCGACCCGGTCTTCGCGCCGGTCTGCAACGAAGTTCCAGCAGCCCATCCCCAGTGCCCCGCTGGCAAACCGCCAAGTGGCGCTGACGGCATCTTCGGCCGCGTACAAACCGGCCTGCCGCGCGGTGAACCCGGCGACTTCGACGATATCGCCGAACAGGTACTGAAACAGGTCCAGGCCATGGCTGGCCAGATCGGCGAAGTAGCCACCACCGGCAATCGCCGGATCGGTGCGCCAGTTTTCACTGCCGTTGCGGTCCGCTGCCGACGGGGCTTTGGTGAGGGTCCAGGTCAAGTGCCGGACCTCACCGATCCGCCCCTCTTGCAGCCACTGCCACACTTGCCGGAAGCGTGGCAGCGAACGCCGGTAATAGGACACGAACAGGTGCAACCCGGCATCGGCAAACACCTGCTTCATCTCGCGGCTTTGCCCGGCATTCAGCGCCATCGGTTTTTCGACGCAGCAATGCTTGCCGGCGGCGGCCACCTGCAAGGCGTAAGCGTAATGGCTGTCGGGCGGCGTGGCGATGTACACCGCGTCGACCTCGGGATCGTTGATCAGCGCCTGCGCATCGGTGTAGACCCGCGCGATGCCGTGGCGCGCGGCGTAGTCGGTGACGGCTTCCAGGCGCCGGCCCATCACCGCCACCAACGCCGATCCGGGCGCCTTGTAGAAGGCCGGCCCGCTTTTGCGTTCCGCGACACTGCCACAACCGATCATGCCCCAGCGCACCAGGTTCACAGGCTCTCCTTGGTGCTCAGCCAATGCGCAATACGCGCAGGTCCAGTCGACCGTCCTTGAGCGGCGGGCACCAGTAGTAGCCACCGGTGATCGGACGGCTGATGCGGTACAAACCGTCGGTGACGCCGTCTTCCAGGCCACTCATGCGGCGCAGTTGGGCTTCGAAGGCGTCGAGGGAAAAACCGAAGGCCAGGAACATCAGGCCGGCGCGGTCGCCTTCGATCCACGGCATCGAACGGCGCACCACGAAGGCTTCAGGCGCAAAGCTTTCCTGGGCGGTGCGTTTGACGTGGGCGGAAACCGGCGCGTCGTCGATCTCTTCGTTATCGCTCAAGCGGCGGCCCATGATGTTGTCTTTTTCGTCCRCCGACAGCCYATGAAAACCTTTCAAGTCATGCTGCCACTGCTGGATCGCGGCGAAGCTGCCACCGACCAGGCCCTCAGCGCCTTCGCTCAACAGCGCGGCGGCGACAGCGGCTTCGTCGTGGGGGTTCTCGGTGCCATCTTCGTAGCCGGTCAGGTCATGGCCGGTCATGTGGCGGAAGGTTTCGTTCATCTGCACCAGGCGCAATGCCGGGGCCAACGCGGCGGCGATGACGTTGCTGCGGTTGAGCAACTCACCACGGTCTTCACCGTGCAGCCAGCACCAGAGCGCGTGCTGGGTCGACGGATTTTCGACGCCCACACCGGTCAACGCCGGAAAGGTTCGCAGGCCATCGATCTGAACGTGCAGCGCATTGACCAGCGATTCACCGAAGCCAACGACAGCCGATTTCCCGTCCACCAGTTGCATCAAGTTGTCGAGCGCAACCGGCAATGCCTCGACGGATTCGAGGGCGAAGAACATATGGCGGGCTTGAGGCGGAACGGGGGTGGAGAGAATACCCGGCTGGTAATAGCTCATATGAACTCCTTGAAAAAGAGCACGGAGTTTAACCGGAGTACGAAGGTTTGTGTGCCGTCAGAGGCCAGGAACCTGTGGCAAAGGGGCTTCTGTGGCGAGGGGGCWWGCCCCCTCGCCACAGAAGCCCCCCCACCAAGGCCAAACAAAGGCTAGGCTTTTCAGTTAATCGGCTTGCCCGCATGGCTGTCCTTTCATTGGCTGCCCGGCCAGCCGGGTGCACCTTTTTTGTTGTGATCAAGGCGAGGTCAACACTAAGGCACCCGGCGTGGGCGGGTTGAGGGCATTGGGGGCCAACAAGGGGCGCTTCTGAGCGCCATGACTGTAGGGCTCGATGAATCCGCGATCCTTCACGCTGTGCGGCAAAACGCTGAAATGAGTCATGACAAGGGTTGCTGAGGTCTGCTAAAACGATTCATCAGTGCATCACCCAATCCAGAGGGGTAGCGACATGACCACAGCCAATATTCTCCAGAACCTGTTCCCAAGCCCCGCCGACATCCCGGACAAGTACCGCCTTGATGGCCAGACCGAGCAGCGTGAGTACCTGGTCGATGGCGTACTGAGAACCTGGRACGGGCCACTGGCCCRGGTCCGTAGCCCGGTTTACCTGACCGGCGCCAATGGCGACGAGCAAGTGATCCTCGGCAGCACGCCGCTGCTGGATGCCGAGACCGCATTGACCGCCCTTGACGCCGCCGTACGCGCCTACGACCGCGGTCAGGGACTGTGGCCGACCATGCGCGTGGCCGAGCGCATCCAGCACGTCGAAACCTTCCTCGGGCGCATGCGCGAGCAGCGCGACGCCGTGGTCAAGTTGCTGATGTGGGAAATCGGCAAGAACCTCAAGGATTCGGAAAAGGAGTTCGACCGCACCTGCGACTACATCGTCGACACCATCAACGCGCTCAAAGAACTCGATCGCCGCTCCAGTCGTTTCGAACTGGAACAGGACACCCTCGGCCAGATCCGTCGCGTGCCGATGGGCGTGGCCCTGTGCATGGGGCCTTACAACTATCCGTTGAACGAAACCTTCACTACGCTGATTCCGGCGCTGATCATGGGCAACACCGTGGTGTTCAAACCCGCCAAACTGGGCGTGCTGCTGATTCGCCCGCTGCTGGAAGCCTTCCGCGACAGCTTCCCGGCCGGGGTGATCAACGTCATCTACGGCAGTGGCCGCGAGACGGTCAGTGCGCTGATGGCCAGCGGCAAGATCGACATCTTTGCGTTCATTGGCACCAACAAGGCCGCCAGTGACCTGAAAAAACTCCATCCGAGACCCCACCGCTTGCGCGCGGCGCTGGGCCTGGATGCGAAAAACCCAGGGATAGTCCTGCCGGAAGTGGATCTGGACAACGCGGTCAGTGAGGCGGTGACCGGCTCGCTGTCATTCAATGGCCAGCGCTGCACGGCCCTGAAGATCCTGTTTGTTCACGAAGACGTGGTCGAGTCCTTCATCGACAAATTCAATGCCCGGCTTGCCAACCTCAAACCCGGCATGCCCTGGGAAAGTGGCGTATCCCTGACGCCCCTGCCGGAATCGGGCAAGGTCGACTATCTGCATTCTCTGGTAGCGGATGCCGAGAGCAAGGGCGCCAAAGTGGTCAACCCCAACGGTGGCGAGGCTCGTGCATCGTTCTTCTACCCGGCGGTGCTGTACCCGGTCACGCCGCAGATGCGGGTCTATCAGGAAGAACAGTTCGGCCCCGTCATCCCCATCGTGCCGYACCGCCATCTGGATACCGTGATCGACYACGTGTTGGAGTCGGACTTCGGCCAACAGTTGAGCATCTTCGGCACCAACCCGGTGGCGGTCGGCCGGCTGGTGGACACCTTCGCCAACCAGGTCGGGCGCATCAACCTCAATGCCCAGTGCCAGCGCGGCCCGGACACCTACCCCTTCAATGGTCGCAAGAACTCCGCCGAAGGCACCTTGTCGGTCCATGACGCATTGCGGGTGTTTTCGATCCGTACCCTGGTGGCCACCAAATTCCAGGAGACCAACAAGGACCTGATCAGCGAGATCATCAGCGGCCGCAGTTCGAGCTTCCTGACCACCGACTACATCTTCTGAGGAGAGCCAGCCTGAGTACATCCAGAGCCCAACGACTGCCACCGCTGTTGCGCCGATTGCTGCGTCCGCTGCTGGACCCGTATCGGCGCTATCGCCATGCCCGGGTAATCCATGCGGTGCGGGTGTCGCTCGGATTGCTGGCGACCATCCTGCTGACCACCGGCATCCATCTGCCCCACGGTGAGTGGGCGTCGGTGACGATGCTGGTGGTGATCGGCGGCTTGCAGCATCACGGCAACATCGGCAAAAAAGCCGCCGAGCGTGCCATTGGCACCTTGATCGGCGCCGGTGTCGGCCTGGCGTTGGTGGCACAACAGGCCTGGCTCGGGATGCCCTGGCTGACCTATTTCGCGATGTCGGTGGTCTGCGGTTTTTTCTCGTATCACGCCATCGGCAAGGGTGGTTACACGGCGCTGCTGTCGGCGATTACCGTGTTCATCGTCGCGGGGCACGGCGACAACCCGGTCACCGATGGCTTGTGGCGCGGGGTGGATATCCTGATCGGCATTGCCCTGGCTTTGGCGTTTTCCTTCGCCCTGCCGCTGTACGCGGTTTATTCCTGGCGCTACAACCTGGCCGATGCGCTGCGTGATTGCGCGAAAATCTACGGGCGCATCATTGACGGCCAGGCTATCACTGCCGACGAACACCTCAAGCTCATGACCCGCCTGAACGCGGTGATGGTGCAACTTCGCTCACTGATGCCGTCGGTGTCCAAGGAAGTGAAGATTTCCATGACCGAACTGGATGCTATCCAGCGCAACCTGCGCATGTGCGTCAGTACCCTGGAAATCCTCGGCAATACCCGACCGGATGCCAATGACCCCGAGGCGATGAGGCTCCTGCAAACGGCATTGAAAGCCGAGCATCGACAGATTCGCGTGCAATTGATCGGTATGGCCAGGGCGTTGAAATCAGGCGCCGCCCAACGGCTCAATCGCCCTATGGATTTGCCGCTGGTCAGCCTCGATGCGCCGGTCTACAACACGCTGGACGGCTATCGTTTGTTGACTCAACAACTGGCTGCCAACGTCGGCGAGATGCGCCAGCGACTGGCCAGCAATGCGCCGCGCTGGAACATCTGACACCTGGATCGCGGGTTACGGCGTCACCGTGCGCCGAAACTTCAGCGACCAGCCTTGTTGCATGCCGGCAGCGGCCAGCAGAATTGCCGCGACACCGATCCATTGCAGCGGCTCCAGACGATGGCCGAAAGCAAACCAGTCGACGAAAATCGCCGCAATCGGGTAGATGAAGGACAGCGCCCCCGTCAGCGCAGTCGGCAGTTTTTGAATCGCGCCGTACAGCAACACGTACATCACACCGGTGTGCACCATGCCCAACGTCACCAGGCTGGCCCACGCACTCGGTGCCTGGGGCAATACCGAAAGATTCGCGAATGGCGCGAGCAACAACACACCCGTGCTGACCTGGATCAGCGCGATCAAATGCGGCGGAGTTCCCGTCAAACGCTTGATGATCAACGCGGCAATCGCGTAGAGAAACGCCGCACCCAACGCCAAGGCAATGCCCGTCAGGTAATCGCTGCCACTCTCGCCCTGGCTGCCATGGGC
>NZ_JBFUIC010000184.1:0-8917 GCF_056402075.1 Pseudomonas sp. P4_C3 | reverse complement strand
ATGCCGCCGTGCTGTCCGCCGGCATCGCCAACCTCACCGAGACCAATGCCGCCGTCGACATTTCCACCGCCGGCACCCTGACCATCAGCGACGTCGACAGCGCCGCAACCTTCGTCGCGCAAACCAACACCGTCGGCAGCTACGGCCAGTTCTCCATCGGCACCGGCGGTGCCTGGACCTACGTCGCCAACTCCGCCCACAACGAGTTCTCCGCTGGCACCACCTACACCGACGCCTTCGCGGTGAGCAGCGCCGACGGCACCCTCACCTCGGTCACCGTCCACATCGCCGGCAGCAACGACACGCCGGTAATGACGGCTGGTGGGTCGCTGTCATACACAGAAAACCAGGCAGCGACGACGATCAACTCGGCGCTAACGGTCACCGATGTCGACAGTAGCAACCTAACGGGCGCTACGGTATCGATCACCGGTAACTTCGCCACGGGTCAGGACGTACTCGCGTTCACCAACCAGAACGGCATTACCGGCAGCTACAACGCTGGCACTGGCGTGCTGACACTGACCGGAGCCGCTACGGTGGCGCAGTATCAGACCGCGCTGCGCTCGGTGACCTACTCCAACAGTAGCGACAACCCCTCAACAACGGCGCGCACGATTAGCTTCCAGGTGGATGATGGGGCTGCGGCCAACCATGCCAGTAATATCGCAACAACGACCGTCACGGTGTCGGCAGTCAACGACGCACCGACGACTTCCGGCCTGGCCATAACCGAGACGTCGATCAGCTTCGTCGCGACCGACCCGGACAATGCGACGCTGTCGCTGCAGAGTCCGTTTGCCGCAGCGTTCGGCAACCCCTCGATCACGAGCGGCGCCAGCACGAATCTGTCCCCCGCGGAACAGGGCTCCGTGGTGTCGGGTACCTTGCAGGTGAAAGATGGCAGTGTCTCGGCGAGCGTAGTGGAGCTCTATCTCGGTACAAGCGCGGGCAACAATTTCTCGGCGGGCAGCTCCGACACAGCGATCTACGGCTTCGGTGGCACGGACAATCTGTCCGGCGGTGCCGGTGCCGACTGGATTTTTGGCGGCGCGGGCAACGACGTGATCGTCGGCTCGGCGAATGACCGCCTGCTCGACGGCGGCACCGGAACCGATACCCTCAATGTCGGTAGTGTCTTCGTCAACACGAGCGACAGCCAGATCGCGAATATTGAAAACGTACAGATAACCACAGCTTCAGGAACGCTGATCCTGAACGTCCAAACCGAAAGTTTCACCATCTTTGGTACTTCGGGTGCCGATCAAATCGTCACGGGCAGCGGGAATGACACGATCTTTGGCACTGACAACGACACACTGCTCGATGGTGGCAGCGGTTCCGACACCCTGGGTACGGGTGCCCTCTTCACGAGCACAAGCGACGGGCAGATTACGGGTATCGAGAATGTATTGATCGGAACGGCAGCGACCCTGAACCTCTCCAACCAGACCGAAGGCTTCACCATTACCGGTTCTTCAGGCGCCGACACCATCACTGGTGGCGCTGGTGCAGACAGTATCAGCGCGGCGGGTGGCAACGACATCGTCAACGGTGCGCAGAACGACACGCTGCTCGACGGCGGAACCAACACCGATACGCTCAACGTCAGCGCGAACTTCACCAGCACCAGCAACGCCCAGATCGCCAATATCGAAAACGTGACGCTGACGACTTCCGGGCTGACGCTCAACCTTGGCAACCAGACCGAAGCCTTCAATATCAATGGTTCATCCGGCGTCGATAACATCAGCGGCGGCAGCGGGGCCGACACCATCAACGGCCAGGCGGGCAACGATACGCTGACCGGGAATGGTGGGGCTGACCAATTCCGGTTGCGCACCAACGGTGGCACGGACACGATCACCGACTACACGGACAACACCGACAAAATTGGCTTCCTGGGGGGGGCCGTGACGGGCGGTGTCGGCTTCACAACCGCTGGCAGTTCGGCCGGCACGACGCTTCTCGCCGGCGACTTTCAAACCCGGAACTCTATCAGCAACATCAATAACCCGGACGACAATAAAGTTGTTGTCATTCTAAGCGCGCAAACGACGAACGACATCACGACAACCAACCCTGCGGATGCAACGAACACATACGCAATCGTATTCAACTCGACGACCGGCAAGGGCGAAATCTGGTTTGACACAAACTGGAACGATGCGGGGGGCCGGGTACAAGTGGCGACGCTGAGCAATGTCACATCGTTGGCGGGGGTCACTGCAATCACGGCCTCTGACATCGTTGTCTACGACAGTACCCTCGGCCCCGCCGGTGTTGCTGGCAGCCCGATCAACCTGGGCCTGGCCGATGCGGTGACTCGCGCGGACGTTGCGACGGTGAGCATTTCCGGTTTTCCCGCAGGCTGGACCCTGAACCAGGGCGCCCACAATGACGACGGCAGCTGGACAGTGGACAAAAACAGCCTGGACACGCTGACGGTCACAACAGCAGCAGATTTCACGGGTGCCATGGTCTTGCCGGTCACGATGACCTGGACCAATGTCGATGGCACGGTGGATAGCGAAGTGATTCGCGACAACATCGAAGCCTACGCCCCCGGCTCGCCGATCTTCGCATTGTCGGCGGACGACAACCTGACCGGCTCCAGCGCCGCCGACCTGTTCGTGTTCGCCCAGCCGATCGGCAACAACGTGATTCACAGCTTCGACGCGGCGGCGGACAAAATTGACTTGATCGGCTTCACGGGCGTCAACGATTTTGCCGATGTGAGTGTCGCCAACGATGCGAACGGCAATGCCGTGCTCAGCATCAGCGCCGACCAGACGATCACGGTCAAAGGTGTGGATGCGGCGGCGTTGAGCGGGGCCAACCTGCTGTTCGATGTGGACCCGGTCACGACCAATACGGGCACCATCACCATTGCCGACGGCGCGATCATGCCGTTCGGTGGCAGCATCGACAACAGCGGCACCATAGCGCTCGGCTCCACCGGCAGCGGGACCGATCTCGAGATTCTGTTCCGTGGCGCGACGTTGACCGGTGGCGGGCAAGTGGTGCTGTCCGACAGCGCGCAGAACGTGATCTTTGGTGGCAGCGCGGACACGGTGCTCACCAATGCCGACAACACCATCTCGGGTGCCGGCCAGTTGGGAGCGGGGCAGATGACGCTGGTCAACTCGGGCCTGATCCTTGCCAGCGGCGTCAATGCGCTGGTGATCGATACCGGTAGCAGCGTCGTCGCCAACACGGGTGTGCTGCAAGCCAGCGGCAGCGGCGGATTGGTGATTGAAAGTGCGCTCGTCAACAGCGGCAGCCTGTGGGCGAACGATGGCAACATCACCGTCCACGCAGATGCCAGTGGCGCGGGAAGCGCGACTATCAGCGGTTCGGCGATCCTGGAATTCGGTGCAGCCTCCGATCAGCATGTGACGTTCGACAGCGGCGCGGCAGGCACGCTCAAGCTCGATGTGTCGGCGGCGTTCAGCGGCAGCGTCAGCGGTTTTGCCGCAGGTGACAAGCTGGACTTTGGCGATATTGCGTTCGGCGCCAATACGCAGATCACCTATGCAGCGAATGACGCAGGCACCGGCGGCCTGCTGATCGTGAACGACGGCGCGCACGCGACGCAGGTCGCGCTCAATGGCCAATACGCGGCGGCGGGATTGCAGGCGAACGCCGAGGGCAGCGGCAGCGAGCTGGCCTACGATGCAGCGGCGGCAAACCACACGATGCTGGGCGGCCAGGCCAACGACATTCTGATCGGCGGTGCAGGTGACGATTTGTTCTTCGGCGGGCTGGGCAACGACACGCTCAACGGCGGCCTCGGCAACGATACCTTCGTGTTTGCTGCGGCAGGTTTCGGCAACGACTCGATCCAGGGCTTCGATATCGATCCGGTCGGAGGGCAGGACTTGCTCAATATCGCGGGGCTGGGGATCAGCAGCGAGACGTTCGCTGCCAACGTGAGCATTGCGGCTGACGGGGCGGACACGGTGATCGGGATCGGAGTGGACACTATTCGCCTTGTCGGAGTTAACAGTGCAGGAATCGATCAGGCGGACTTTATCCTGACGGCATGATGCTTTTCCTGCTGGCCGCACGTTGCTTCGCGGTTTCAGCGGGAACTTCAGGGTACTGGCCAGGTCAATTGGGGCCCTGTATCGGAGATACCGAGCAGCGCTGAGGCCTGTTTTATGGCAGTGCCGTCCGAGATCAGTCGAGTCCGCCCCCCGATGCCAACCAAGAGTTTTCTACCGGGTCTCATCCTGGCGTTCTGCGCCGTCGCGTCGCTTTGTTCGGTTGCTGCCGAGCGAAGAGCGCCCGCGCAAAGTAACAGCGCATCGACCACCCTGATCGAAACCGCCTCGCGGCAGTATGAAAATGGCCAGTTGGACCAGGCCGCTGCCACGCTGGAGCGTGCCCTGCATATCCAGCCGAACAATCCCGCGACGTTGCATTACCTCGGTGTGTTGCGTCTTCAGCAGGGGCAGTACCAGCAGGCGGAAACCTTGGCGGCGCGCTCGAATATGCGGGTTGGTCGCAACGTCGAGTTACGCAACCGCAACTTCCAATTGATCCAGGCGGCGCAGCAGGCCCAGTCTTCGAATACCCCACCCACTGCCAAAGAGGACCTGGTTGCAGTACAGAAGGGGCTGGAAGCGGAAACCCAAAGGCACCGCGAAGCAGACATGGCCGTTGCTGAACAATCCACCGCGGACAATGGGCGCGACGCTGGCAACTTCGCTCGCGCAAAGGCAGATTGGACATCGGATTCACCGATGGCTGGCAGACCTCGACCCGAAGGAGAAGGGCAAGTGGCTTCCGTCCCGCCGGCGCCCGCGTACGAAGAGGTTGAGATTCCCCGCGGCCATTTGCCGCCTCCGGGTAAATGCCGGATCTGGTTCCCTGATCGCCCGCCGGGGCATCAGCCCCCACCCGGCAAATGCAAGAAGCTGCGATATCGGGTTCCGTCAGGGGCCTACCTGGTGCACGGTTGAGTTTCCGAGTGCCCACTTCTGGCCGTTATCGACCTGGTGCAAAAGCCGGTTATCCCTGGCAACGCAGCCGGCCCGATGCGCGCGGCTATCGGTTCAGCAGCGGCGCCAGCAATGCACACATGCCGCGCCAGTGTGAACCTTCCCAGTAAACCCGTTGGCAGGCGCCGCAGCGCAGGAAGTGCGAATAGAGGGCGCCAATGCGTGGCGGTACCAGCGGCCGAGCCAGTTCCGGGCTGATCTCGTGCAGCGGCAGGTTGCAATGCAGGCACAGGCTGAATGGCCGCGCGCTGCGCGCCAGGTCGAGGCGCTCGTACAATTCGCGCAGCTGCAGCGACGGTTTCAGGGCATGCACGTAACAGCCGTGGCTGATGATCCGCCGCTTGAGCAGTTCGCGGTCACGGGTTAGCACGATGCGTCCTTGCTGCGCAGCGATCTCGGCGATCTCGCCATCCTCGAAACCATTGTCGTAGAGAGTGTCGAAGCCACTCATGCGCAGCAGGCTGGCCAGCCCGCCAAGGTGCACATCAGCGACGAAGCGCAGCACCCGTAAAGGTTGCGCACGAACCTTGAGCAGCGGGCTGATGTCCAGTGCTTCGAACTTGGGATACACCGCCAGCCGGTCACTGTCGAGGATCACCCGCTCGAAGCCTGCCGACTCGCCGTTGAGCAGCACCAGCTCGACCTCGGTGTGCGGTACTCCGAGCGCCTCGATCATGTGCTTGACCGTCGCCCCTTGCGCGCACTCGCAGGTGAAGGATTGCCGCCGCCGTTCGGCCGGCAGGAAATCGTTGAGTTCATCAAAGAAGCGGAAAGTTGCACTGGTCATGCTCAACAGTATGGCAGGGCTGCGGGATGTGCGAGTCTGGTCCGGACACCACCCATCTCGCTTGGGAGTGATCGACTTACCTGCTTATCACGATTTAGCCACTACAAAGCTTGTAACAGGGCGCCCGAAATCATTCCCGAAAAAGTCGTCTCTACCGGACCGGTCAGGACGACAGATCCCACGCCATCCCATTGAACCGTTACAGTTCCGCCATCACATTCAACCTCAACGCAATTGTCTAACAAGCCGCGACGAATTCYGTTTACAGCAGCGCCACAAGAGCAGGAACCTGAACCAAGCGGAATCGCTCCCCAGCGCTCCCAAATGCGCAAACGAATGTGCTTTCGGTCAATGATCTGGACGAAATGCACGTTCGTCCTGAGGGGGAAAAGGGAGTTGGTTTCTATGATCGGTCCGATTGTCGCTATGTCCACAGCTGTAAGATCATCCACAAAATAGGTGCAGTGCGGATTTCCCATGCTGCAAGCTGTTGGGCTACCCGCAAGTGGCAAACCTACAGTATCCATTTCCACAACCAGAGGAATATCCGTCCAGTCGAAAAGTGGTACCCCCATGTCGACGGAAATTGCGCCGGTWGAGGTCCGTTCGCAAGTGAGCAGGCCCCGGTTGGTTCGAAGCGTTATCGACGCAGTATTTGATTCGCGCATCAACATATCCGCGGCACCCCGTGTCGCGCTGCCACAAACGTCCAGCGTGGAGCCATCTGCATTCCAAAACATCAAGCGCGCATCTGCATCATCGTCATCGAGCACCACCGCAAGTTGATTGAACCCGACTCCCCGGGTCCGGTCACCCATTCGCCGGGCCATGCTGTCTGTCATGGGATTGGACGAGTTGCGCGAATCCACGATAACGAAGTCATCGCCATTGGCGTGCATTTTATGAAACCTCAGCGGCATGAATTGACCCTGGCGATGAGAAAAGGGATGAGTTGATGTTTAAAGTCGATCTATCCCCATACGCATGGTTTTTGCAAGCTGTGTGGAAGCTCAAGACGGGGAGGTGCCTGGCAGACAATTGCGTTGCGCAGTCAATCTTTAGGAACAAGCAGTCCGCTCTTGGCCGTTATTTGCCTGTCACGACCGCAGCCGATTGCTGCGAGAGGTCGACGGGCTCACCGGCATTGCCCCACAAGCCCTCAAACCTGAAATGGCTCTTGGATTTCTGTGTCTGCCGCTCAACTCAAAAATTATCGATTTTTTGAAATCACACCACTCATGTATTGATTTAAATCGCGCAGATCTTCAATCCTCCATGAGTACGGCGATAGCTTTACACCATTCTCTCGCAAAGTTTTTGGAATCAAGTCTCCATTTGGACGAAGTATTATCGATGATACAATCACGCCCGGATAATCATTTAATCGTTTTTTGAAAACGGATGTTGTTAGATCAGGTGTAGGAGGATTGCTTTTGTTAGCCAATGGTCCTGTTGCTTTGAGATCTATTCCGTGGCACATGGTGCATCGCTGTAAATAGAGATTTTTTCCATTAACATTATCCGCGAAGGATAGTGATGTTTGAATTAGCGATAAAATTCCTAGCGAAGCGATGAATAATATTTTCATTGTTTTTATCTTCCTTGATGGATCAGCGTCGATTGGACGCGATTTGGTGCGCGGGAAAGATATCAGCCATCGTATCGGCACACACAGTCATTTCTGATGCCCATTGAATCAACTCGTTTTCCGATCGCGCCAGGTAGCCGGGTAGTTGCTTTGAATCAATACCTGCTGGTTGGGCGTACCAGGACCAGGCTTTACGCCCAACAGGACATTCGAGTAACCCAGTCTACACGTCAGTGTTTTCAGGTTCCTCCAGCCAGTCCTCGAAGCGCTCCGTCTTACCGGGTTGTACCGGATCATCCATTACCAGCATGGTCATTTCCTTCCATGGTCACACCGTTCGACGGTGCTTTCATCCTGAGATAGCACGAGGGAAATCGAGCCCTGCCATTAAAGTGGGGCGGCAAGGTAGTGACGGGGAGCGTTGAAGTCAATATGCCAGCAAAGGCCCCGTCAATCGCTCACTCAGTCGTCGGGGCCGGGGCTTTACTGCCCAAGCGGATCAGCTCATTGGAGAAACACAGCCCGACGATGATCAGTGCCGCCCCCGCGAACAGGCTTTCGCGCGGTACTTCATGGAGCACCACAAACGCCAGCAGCGCGGCGAACAGCGGCTCGGTCAGTTCCAGCGCCTGCACTTGGGATGGCTTGAGATATTCGATGGCCTTGGTGGTGCAAAAGAAGCCGAGGATGGTCGGCAGCGCGGCCAGCGCCAGCAGTGCGGCGATCGCCAATGGCGACAGCTCGCCGATCACAAAACCATCGGCCGCAGCCGGCATCAGCAGGTACAGGCTGCCAAAAAACAGCAATTGCCGGGTGAGGTGCAGCCCCCCGGACACGCCCATCTGCTTCATGGCAACCGAAAAGGYCCCATAACCGCAGCCGGCCATGGAGGCAAGCGCAGCGCCTTGCAGGGTAAAGCCCTGTTGCAGGTCGGCGCCAAAGATCACCGCGATCCTGGCGATGGCCAGTGCGGCGCCCACGGTCGCGTTCGCGGTGATGGCATCCTTGAGGAAAATGCGCCCCAGGATGATCGAGGAAATCGAGGCACTGGCCATCAGCACCACCACTACACCTGCCGCAGCGTAATGCCGATAGGCGGACGTTTCGAAGTGAAACAGCACGAAGATGCCAAGGAAGGCGCAGATTGCCGCCTGAGTCCATTTGGCCGTAGACGCCGGGCGCTTGAGGAAAAGCAATAGGATCGAAAGTAGCAGGCAACCCAGCAGGGTCTTGATGACGGCCACACTGCTGGCAGTGAAGCCATTACTCATGAGTACTTTGCTAAGCACACCGATCGTCGCGTTCAGTGCCGCGGCGCAGAGTGCAAACATGACGCCTTTGCTGAAACTGGATTGCATTGATGACGGTCCCTGTCGTTGCTTTGTCGTTAGATAGAATGCCAGCCCATATCGACGGCGCCAAGTTCGAGGATACAAAGATCCCGCCAAACTCCGCATGGCGCCTTTGCGACTGTCAGTCTTGTGACTATCCCGCCAAACACCGCATGGCGCCTTTGCGACTGTCAGTCTTGTGACT
>NZ_JBFUIC010000183.1:0-8928 GCF_056402075.1 Pseudomonas sp. P4_C3 | reverse complement strand
TTGATCTCTGCGCCGAGAAGAACACCCGCCTCTCTCGAATGAGATACAAGGAGGCCCTTATCGGGCCTTTTTTGTACTCAAACCAAACTCACTTGGTCAGCCAGGATTCGACGGTGTCGGAGCCATATGTCGCTTTCCACTCTTTCAAGGTTCGGTGATCCCCGTCCATTGTCTCAACGACAACATCTCTCGCAACACCTTCAATGCCCGGCCAAATGTTCAAGATCTGCCAGAAAGCGTCCATCTATGCGTTCCCCTGCGGCTCACTGACTGGCGACAACGGCAATGACGCAATTATCTCAGCGTGGCAAACCTCGAGTATTTCATCAGCCAGAGAAGAATCATCTGGGCAGGCGCGCGACAACATGACTGCACCGATTGCATGCGCCAGCATGTCGATCATTTTTGCCCGTACCCCATCCTGCGGCGCCTCTTGCCTCGCTTTGTACTTTACTTCGAGCGCTGCCAGCGTGCTTTCTACCCCGCTGGCAAAGGTGGCTTTCAACTCATCTGATTGACGCGCAGCGTCTCCACAAAGGGCCGCCATGGTGCAACCACTGCCCCTGCCGTCTCGGTGATCCCTCGACACATACAGATCGATGAACTCAGCAACCTCGAGACCTTCGGAACTGGTCAGCGAATGCGAAAGGCTGTTCGCTGCCGCTTCAGCCATCAAATCGGCCTTGGAGCCGAAGTGCTTGTAGAAACCGCCTTGCGTAAATCCGGCTGCTGCCATGAGTTCAGCCACCCCCACGCCATCGTAGCCACGCTCGCGAAACAGCTCTGAAGCCGTCTCAACGATGTGAGCTCTATTGGCGAGTGATTGCGCCTTGGTGATCTTCATTTCCTGCGCCTCTGCATCTCAAAGCAATGCCTCCATCATACTCTGATGTCGATCATAATCAAAAGCATTGACAGCTTTGAGTATGATCGACATCATAAATGTGCCAACGCGAATCTTCCCTGGCACGGCGCACGTCGCCTTTCATTAATCAACGAGTATGGAAACGATATGAACGATAAGACGTTATTTGAGCCGTACACGCTCGGCTCGCTGACACTTTCCAACAGAATCGTGATGGCTCCGCTGACGCGTAACCGTGCGGCAGAAGGCCTCGTCCCGAGCGAGTTCGCTGCAACCTATTACAGCCAGAGAGCCTCTACAGGCCTGTTGATCTCCGAAGCCTCGCAGATCTCGCAGCAGGGACAGGGCTACCAGGACACGCCCGGTATCTACACGCAGGCGCAGATTGATGGCTGGCGCAAGGTCACCGATGCTGTCCACGCAAAAGGCGGACGAATTTTCCTGCAACTGTGGCATGTCGGACGCGTATCGCACGTTGACCTGCAGGAGAACGGTGCCGCTCCGGTAGCACCCTCCGCTCTGCGTCCCGCGACCAAGGTGTTCGTCAACAATAGCTTCGTGGACGTTTCAGAGCCGCGAGCGCTTGATATCAGCGAACTTCCCGGGATCGTTAATGATTTTCGCCAAGCGGCGGCAAACGCCATCGCTGCGGGATTCGATGGCGTAGAGATCCACGGCGCAAACGGCTATTTGCTGGATCAGTTCGTCAAGGACGGTGCCAATATCCGCACCGATGCCTACGGTGGCTCGATTGAAAACCGCGCTCGCCTACTGCTGGAAGTGACGGCGGCGGTAGTAGCCGAGGTCGGTGCCGGACGCACAGGCATCCGTATATCGCCAGTTTCGCCAGCCAATGGTGTCTCCAGCAGCGAACCGCAGGCCCAGTTTGACTACATTGTCGACCAACTCGATGCCTTGGGCATTGTGTACCTCCATGTGGTCGAAGGCGCGACTGGCGGGCCGCGCGATGTTGCGCCCTTCGACTTTGGTTCTTTGCGCCAACGCTTCAAAAACACTTACATCGCCAACAATGGCTACGACGTGAATCTGGCCACCTCTCAACTCAACGATGACAAGGCTGACTTGATCGCCTTTGGGCGTCCCTTCATCGGTAACCCGGACTTGGTGGAGCGCCTTAAAACCGCTGCCTCTTTGTCGACATTCGATCCTGCGACCCTGTATGGCGGCGGTGCAGAAGGCTACATCGACTACCCAACCCTTGCTGAGTCCAGTACCCGGCACGGCTAACAATCACGTCCGTGCACGTCCTCCGGACACCGCGCACGACTCGCCTATCGATATCCGAAACCGAGGATCAATTCATGAGCATCCCTACCACCGTTCTCATTACCGGCGCCTCCACTGGCATCGGCGCCACCTATGCCGAGCGCTTTGCACAGCGCGGGCACGACCTCGTACTGGTTGCCCGCGACAAAGGGCGGCTGGATGCTCTTGCAGCCCGGCTGCGTGAGAAACACAACATCACCATTGATGTTCTCCAGGCTGACCTGACCCAAATCAGCGATTTGACCACGGTCGAGGCTCGCCTGCGCGACGACGCCAGTATTGGCATCCTGGTGAACAATGCAGGCGCCGCACAATCCGGCAGCTTTATCGAACAATCCACCGACAGCGTTGCTCAGTTGGTTACGCTCAACACTACCGCACTGGTACGGCTTGCCAGCGCCATCGCCCCACGGCTGGCACAAGCCGGGGACGGAGCGATTATCAACATAGGCTCGGTCGTTGGCCTGGCACCGGAGTTCGGGATGACGGTCTACGGCGCGACCAAGGCGTTTGTACTGTTTCTCTCTCAAGGTATGAGCCTGGAGCTGACGCCCAAAGGCGTCTACGTGCAAGCCGTCTTGCCAGCAGCCACTCGTACCGAAATCTGGGAGCGAGCGGGCGTCGATATCAATACCCTCAGTGACATCATGGAAGTGGGTGATCTGGTCGATGCGGCGCTGGTCGGTTTTGATCGTCGCGAGCCAGTGACCATTCCACCCTTGCAGGACGCCGCGCGTTGGGATGCCTTGCAGGGTGCACGTCAGGGCTTGCTGTCGCAGATCAGGCAATCCGATGTCGCCGAGCGTTATCAAGCCAAGGCGTAATCATCGTGCAGCAGGCGCTGGTGCGCAGCACTCGATTTAAAAGCGCCTGCAACACAGTCTCACTTGCAGCTTTTCGACCCGCATCACGGGGCCAACATGAATATTCAAGACACAAAACTTCATCCCGGATCGCGCACGCCGTTCGTCAATGCAGCGAACCAATGGATCAAGGTCGAAGGAACAGCGTTCGCTTACCGTGACATCGGCCCCAAGGGTGAGTTGCCGCTCGTTCTGCTTAACCATTGGGGCGCAGTGCTGGACAACTTCGACCCACGGATCATGGATGGGCTCGCAAGCACCAGGCGCATCATCGCCACTGACTATCGGGGAATCGGCGCCTCGGATGGCACCGCCCCTGCAACGGTCAGCGAAATGGCAAACGATGCCATCGCTGTGATTCGTGCGCTGGGGTTTAAAAAGGTCGACCTGCTGGGTTTTTCACTCGGAGGATTCGTGGCCCAGGAAATTGCTCTGAGCGCCCCTGACCTGGTGCGCAGACTGATTCTGACCGGTACGGGGCCTGCTGGCGGTAGTGGCATCGACAAGCTCTGGTCAGTGTCATGGCCATTGATGCTTAAAGGYTTGCTGACGTTGCGCGATCCGAAGACCTACCTATTCTTCACCTCTACGGTCAATGGCCGGCGAGCCGCCAAGGATTTTCTGAATCGCCTGAAGGAGCGCAGGAAAGATCGCGACAAAAATCCAACACCAACCGCTTTTTGGCGGCAGTTGAAAGCCATTCACGCATGGGGCAGACAACCCCCACAAAATCTCGGTCGCATACAGATACCGACGCTGATCGCGAACGGTGACAACGACATCATGGTGCCCACGATGAACTCTACCGACTTGGCAAACCGGATCCCGAATTCACAACTGATCATTTACGAAGACGCAGGGCATGGCGGAATTTTCCAACATCATGCCGACTTCGTGGCGAAAGCAACGGCATTCCTGGATGCCTGAGCGTGTTCTGCCATTCCCATTTGAAACTATGAGAGTTGAATCAACATGAAGGCATTTCTAATCGACCGTTACGGCAAGCATAATGGCCGTTTCGCCGAGGTGCCCGCACCTGAGGTGGGTGCACATGACGTCCTGGTTCAAGTGCATGCCACAAGCGTCAACGTGCTTGATTCAAAGATCAGTACAGGCGAATTCAAACTGATCTTGCCGTACTCATTCCCGTTGATATTGGGCAATGACCTGGCTGGGGTCGTGGTCAGCGTTGGATCCGGTGTGCGGCGCTTCAAGCCAGGTGACGAAGTCTACGCGCGCCCTCCTCAAGAGCGCATAGGCACTTTCGCCGAGCTTATTGCGGTGGAAGAAAATGCACTCGCGTTGAAACCCGAAAATATCAGCATGGAAGAAGCTGCTTCCCTCCCCCTGGTCGCTCTGACGGCCTGGCAGGTGTTGGTTGAAACAGCCAGGTTGCAAAAAGGGCAGAAGGTCTTTATTCACGCCGGTTCCGGCGGTGTTGGCACCATCGCCATCCAGCTCGCCAAGCATCTGGGCGCCTTCGTTGCGACAACCACCAGCACAAACAATGTTGAATGGGTTAAAGCGCTGGGAGCGGACGTCGTCATCGACTACAAGAAGCAAAACTTCGAAAGCGTTTTGCAGGACTACGATGTCGTATTGAACAGCTTGGGCGCGGATGAACTGGAAAAGTCGCTCAGCATTTTGAAGCCTGGTGGCCAGCTCATTTCCATCTCGGGGCCGCCGACGCCGCAATTCGCTGAAGAGCAAAAACTGTTCTGGGGATTGGGTTGGGTGATGCGTTTGTTGAGCAGCGGTATCCGCAGAAAAGCTCGCAAAAAGGATGTCAGCTATGCGTTCGTTTTCATGCGTGCGAGCGGTGCTCAACTGGGTGAAATTACTGCTCTCGTCGAGTCCGGCATTATCAAACCGGTGGTCGACCGATCCTTCCCTTTCGAGTCAACAGCGGATGCTTTGAGCTATGTCGAACAAGGACGATCCAAAGGTAAGGTAATCATTAAGCTCACGGKAAGTTCGCTATCGCCAGGAGTATTGCCGACGGCGCAAACGGGCTGAAAACCGAGCAAAAAAAGGGCCCTTCACTGGCCCTTTTGTACTCAATCCAGATTCACTGGGTCAGCCAGGACTCGACGGTCGCGAAGCCGTGTTCTGCTTTCCATTTTTCAAGCAGGGGTAGCCTGGAGTCACAGTCCAGTCGTTACGCACATGCCCTCTCAAACACCTTCAATGCAGGCTCGCATTTGAACCCGGTGACTCCACTGGGTAGATCAATCGAGGCTCAATTGTTGGCGTATCTATCTCAAGAGGAGCCAGCGCGACTGGAAGCTTGAAGCGTCGTCGGCCCGACTTACCCACGTAGACTGCAGTGCCGACGAAACAATCCTGACCAGATATCAATCCAACTGATGCCGAAAAGGTAAGTCCGGCCCGGTTTTACCGCAGGTCAGGGCAGCGGCGCTGACGGCAAAGGTGAGCATTGCGTCGATCTGTTCACGGCCCAAGCGTTGCAAGCCCTCTACCGAATCCAGCTGCTGCTCGGTCAGCCAAGCGATCAATGCCGCCTGGAAGGTATCGCCGGCGCCCACGGTATCGACCATCACCACGGCACGGGCCGGCACCGACCAAGTGCCATGGCGGCGGCTGAAAACTGTCGCTCCCTGACCGCCACGGGTGAGGAATACCAGTTGGCAGCGGTGTTCCAGCCAGCCCTCGATCACGCTCTGCGCATCACGCTCGGGGTAGAGCAGGTTCAGGTCTTCGTCACTGACCTTGATCAGATCGGCATGTTCGACCAGAGCGCCGATACGTTCGCGCCACAATTCGATATTCGGCTCTGGGTTGAGTCGCACATTGGGGTCAAGGCTGATCAGGCGTTTGCCACTTTCCCGGCAGACCAGAGCCAGCAGGGTATCGGCAATCGGCTGCACCACCAACGAGAACGAGCCGATATGCAGCCCTCGCACCTCAGCGCCCAACTCAGGCAAATGCCCCGGCAACAGCTGACGATCAGCGCAGCCTTCACCGCGAAAGCTGTAATGCGGCGAGCCATCGGCACCAACGGCGACCATGGCAAGGGTGGTCGGTGCGTCGAAATCCTGAAGGTAGTCCAGGCGCACGCCCTCCTCCTGCAATACTTGCTGTAAACGCCGGCCCAGGTAGTCGGTGGACAACCCGGCAAACAGCGCCACGTCGATACCCAGCCGCCGCAGCCCGACGGCGACGTTGAACGGTGAACCGCCGGCAATGGCCTTGTAGTTTATTTTTGAAGCTTGAGCTCCGGGGTCGTTTTCACTAAAGAAATCGAACAGCGCTTCGCCACATACCAGATACATAGTCGTTTGCTCTTTAAAGGTTCGCTACAGGTTGTTGATAGCGTCAATAGGCCTGTTGATAGGCAGCCATGCTGGCTGCGACACTCTCGCTCAAGGAGAAGAAGTGGGTTCTTCATCTGTGATCGTGAAGTCAGCTCTACTGCTGGCCGAAATCACAAATTCGGCATTCGGAAGGTCGTTGCAACGAACTTTTTCATAGGAAGCAGACTCATCGAACCCGAATGATCGCCATCGATCAAGCAGTCGCGTCTCCAGGGTTTTACGGTCAACCTGCAGCATAATGGTGGTATCAAAACAGTCCCTTAAGGACGACCATGGGGCAAGATTCAATAGAAGGTAGTTTCCTTCTACGATGAGATATTTCACATCAGAGGAAACCAATCGTCCTGCGGCACGGGATATCTCCAGGTTACGATCGAATACTGGAACGGCAACCGTTGGTTCGTTGTTCGCACGAAGCCGCAGCAGCAGACTCCTGAAGCCACCCACATCGAATGTATCGGGGGAGCCCTTGCGGTCTAAAAGGTTCAAGGATCCAAGAACCGCGTCATCATAGTGAAAGCCATCCCCGGGAATGACCGCTGCACTCCCCGGCATAATACTATTAAGGGCCTCTACCAAGGCCTCAGAGACGGTGGACTTACCTGCACCAGGCGGCCCCGCTAGCGCAACGACAATTCGATTACCAGACAGAGACGTGACGTAGTCAAGTAGCTCTATGCTTACTATTGTGTTTGCGTTGGAAAACATGCCAGGTTTCTCGTCAGCAAGCGTTGCTCAGCCCCCCATACCGAGATACGTGAAGCTTGAACAATACTCATGGATACATAATGACAACAGGATCAGCAAACCTCTAAGAGGCCAATGACTGTTCGGCTACTGCGAGTACCTCGCAGCAGCCATTACCCGCATTCCAGATGTGGCTGGATACCCCTATGCCACCCGACTAAGCCGCCTATGAGTCATTGGTCAGCTTGCCAGCCTTTGTACTCCATAACATTAGTTCGGGTTACAAGTGAGGGTTGAAGCAGTACCGTTGTGCTTTCCAGGGATTTGCCATTCAGCAGGTCGTTACCCATCGTTACGGCCTGTTGTGCCTGGCCCCAAGGGGACTGAGAGGCAGAAGCCTGGATCTGTGTATCGCTTTTGAGTGCTGTCTCTATATCGGGAGCCCCATCCACCGATGCGATAATGATGCCTTTACGCTTGAGTTGTTTTGCTGCCAGGTCTGCACCTATGGCTTGGGGATCATTGATAGCGAACACCGCGTCGATTTTTGCAAAGCGAGTCAGGTCGCCTTGCATCACGCTGTAGCCACCTTCTCGCGAGCCTTTGGCATCCTGATTATCGGACAGTACCTTAATGTCAGGTGCCTGTGCGAAAACACTCTTACACCCATTGACACGATCCAGGACTGCTGAAGTCTGCGTACCATTCTGGATAATAACGTTACCCTTGCCACCAAGCTGCTCGGCAATGTACTGACAGACTATCTTGCCGGCTTCAACGTTATCTGTCTGTACCGTGGCGTTGGCACCCTGCACCATGACATCAACCCCCACAACCACTATGCCGGCCTTTCTGGCTTTGGCAATCGCAGGTGCAATCGCTACAGGGTCGACGGCATTGACAAGAATCAGGTTTACGCCCGCCGAAATGAAGTTATCGATCTGGGTGAACTGTTTGTTTAGATCGTAGTCGGCCGAAACTGAGGTGAATTTTGCGGCGGGGTTGATCTGCAATGCCTGCGCTTTGGCGCCATTTACCATCGCTACGAAATACGGATTTCCCAGCGAGCCAACGGTTATCCCGACGGATTTCAATTCTTGCGCTTGAGCGGTATTAAATGCCAGGAGTGCACAAGCAGCGGCCAATATTGTTTTTTTCATGAGCACAGTCTCTTATTGTTGGAGTATTAGAGGAGTTTTATAGAGTTCAGGTTCGTGCGCCGGTCTGCCGAAAACGATCGAGTGCTACCGCCCCGATGATGACGACGCCCTTGATGATGTATTGCCAGATATCCGAAACGCCCAGCAATATCAGACCGTTGGAAAGTGTCGCGATGATCAGGGCGCCAATCAGCGTACCGACGATGGTGCCGACGCCGCCGGTGAAACGTGTGCCACCCAGGATGACGGCGGCGATAGCGTCGAGTTCATAGGACTGGCCCATTTGCAGACCGTTGGCCGCCATCAAACGAGCGGAAGTCATGATGGCCCCCACACCTGCCAGCAAACCGGATATGGCGTAAACGAAGAGCAGGACTTTCCAGACCTTGATTCCCGATAACCGCGCGGCCTCAGGATTGCCACCCACTGCGTAAATCTGTACGCCTAAAACCGTCCGACGAAGAATGAGCCACGAAAGAGTCACCACTACCAGCGCGATGACAACCAGCCATGGCACCCCGAACAACGTATCGTTTCCAATGAAGGCAAATGACAAGTCGGGGTTGAACACCGTTTTGTCTTCGCCGATGAGGCGTGCGATCCCACGCATCGCCGTCAATCCGCCCAGTGTGACTATAAACGCAGGCAGCTTGCCAAAAGCGACCAATACGCCATTGACGAGCCCGAGCAACAGGCCGATTCCAAGCCCCGCAGGGATGGCCAGAGAGGAC
>NZ_JBFUIC010000182.1:0-9046 GCF_056402075.1 Pseudomonas sp. P4_C3 | reverse complement strand
CTCCTACAGGGGACCGCATTCTTCTGTAGGAGCTGCCGAAGGCTGCGATCTTTTGTTTTTTTGCTGTTCGATAATCGCCCAAAACCCGCTTTCACAGATTGAACCATCTGGTTCATTCCCCGCACCATTCGGCCCACAAGACCAATAACATCAGGTTCGACACCATGTCCCCGCGCCCTGCCTTGTCCGGCTGATCCTGTTCGTTTTGCCACAGATTCCAATGACTTGTCTGCAATCACCTGATTGCGGCACTCCCCCGTTTCATCCCCAAGAATTAGAGAGACCCGAGCTCATGACGCCTTCCACTGCGCAGTATTTCGTTCCCAGCCTGATTGCCATTGCCCTGGCCAGCGCGGCCCTGCCCGCCAACGCCGAAGAGTCGGGCTTCGTCGATGGGGCCAAGATCAACCTGAACCTGCGCAACTTCTACATCAACCGCAACTTCACCAACCCGACCAAGGCCCAGGGCAAGGCTGAAGAGTGGACGCAAAGTTTCATCCTCGACGCCAAATCCGGGTTCACCCAGGGCACCGTCGGGTTCGGCATGGATGTGCTCGGTTTGTATTCGGTGAAGCTTGATGGCGGCAAAGGCACCGGCGGCACGCAACTGCTGCCGCTGGATCACGACGGTCGCCCGGCGGACAATTTCGGCCGCACCAACGTGGCGTTCAAGGCAAAGCTGTCGCAAACCGAAGTGAAAGTTGGGGAATGGATGCCGGTGCTGCCAATCCTGCGTTCGGACGACGGTCGCTCGTTGCCGCAAACCTTCCGTGGCGGCCAGATCACGTCGAAGGAAATCAATGGCCTGACGCTCTACGGCGGCCAGTTCCGCCAGAACAGCCCGCGCGACGACAGCAGCATGAGCGAAATGTCGATGACCGGCAAAGCGGCGTTCACCTCTGACCGTTTCAACTTCGAGGGCGGCGAGTACGTGTTCAACGACAAGCGCACCCAGATAGGCCTGTGGAACGCCGAGCTCAAGGACATCTACAGCCAGCAATTCGTCAACTTGATCCACAGCCAGCCGCTTGGCGACTGGACCCTGGGCGCCAACCTGGGTTTTTTCTATGGCAAGGATGACGGCAGCGCACGGGCAGGCGAGCTGGACAACAAGACAATGTACGGCTTGTTCTCGGCCAAATACGGCGGCAACACCTTCTACGTCGGCCTGCAAAAACTCACCGGCGACAACGCCTGGATGCGGGTCAACGGCACCAGCGGCGGCACACTGGCCAACGACAGCTACAACTCCAGCTACGACAATGCCCAGGAACGCTCCTGGCAGGTACGCCACGACTACAACTTCGCCGCCCTCGGCGTACCGGGTTTGACCCTGATGAACCGCTATATCAGCGGCGACAATGTGCACACCGGCAGCATCACCGATGGCAAGGAATGGGGGCGTGAAAGTGAACTGGGCTACACCGTGCAGAGCGGTGCGCTGAAAGACCTGAACGTGAAATGGCGCAACTCGACCATGCGCCGCGACTACAGCAATAACGAGTTCGATGAGAACCGCGTGATCATCAGCTATCCGATCAGTCTGCTGTAAACACAAAACAAATGTGGGAGCGAGCTTGCTCCGGGCGGCGTTCCGACGATGAGGTCGTAACATTCAACATCTACATTGACTGTTACACCGCCATCGCGAGCAAGCTCGCTCCCACAGGTTGTACGGCGTTACCGCTTACCCCCGCGACTCAACCCCCAACTCATCCCACACCGACTCGGCCAAATGGAACGTCGCATTGGCCGCCGGGATCCCGCAGTAGATGGCGCTCTGCATGATCACTTCCTTGATCTCGCCACGACTCACGCCGTTGTTGGCGGCAGCGCGCAGGTGCAGTTTCAATTCTTCGTTGCGATTCATGCCGATCAGCATGGCGATGGTGATCAGGCTGCGGGTGTGGCGCGGCAGGCCAGGGCGGGTCCAGATGTCGCCCCAGGCGTGACGGGTGATCATCTCCTGAAACTCCGAGTTGAACTCGGTCAAGGCATTCAGGCTGCGGTCGACGTGGGCATCGCCCAAGACCGCGCGACGGACCTTCAGGCCCTCGTCATAACGTTGTTTCTCGTCCACGGAAATCCCCTCAATCAGCCGACAGAAACGCCAGCACACGCTCGCTGAACGCATTGCCTGCCTGGACGTTGGATAAGTGCGCCGCATAGAACTCGGCGTACTCGGCCCCGCGCACATGCTCCTGGATGAAATGCCCACCGGACGGTGGCGTCACCGCATCTTCGCTTCCGGCAACCACCAACAGCGGCGCCTTGATCGCAGACAACTGATCGCGGAAATCGGCATCGCGCACCGCAGCGCAATTGGCTGCATAGCCTTCGGGCGAAGTGGCCGCGAGCATGTCGGTGATTTGCTTGGCTGCCGCCGGGTTGGCGGCGGAGAAGTCCGGGGTGAACCAGCGGGCAATCGACGCATCGCGCAGGGCAACCATAGCCGCCTGACGATCACGCAGCACCATTTCGATACGTGGGTTCCACACTGACGGATCGCCGATTTTCGCTGCTGTGTTGCACACGATCAGCTTGTTCAGGCGTTCGCCGGCATTGATCCCCAGCCACTGGCCAATCAACCCACCCATGGACAGACCGCAGAAATGCGCGCGTTCGATGTGCAAGGCATCCAGCAAGGCAAGCACGTCGTGACCCAGTTGCTCGATGCTGTAAGGCCCCGGCGTCACCAATGACTGGCCATGACCACGGGTGTCGAAACGCAACACGCGAAAATGCCCGGAGAACGCCGGGATTTGCGCGTCCCACATGTGCAGGTCGGTGCCCAACGAATTGGACAACACCAGTACCGGCGCATCGACCGGTCCATCGAGTTGGTAATGCAGTTCGCCCTCGGCGAGTTGTACAAAAGCCACAGCAAGTCTCCTTCAGGCAGTCAATGCAGAATGTTCAGCCACCGCGCGCTCGACCCAGGTTTTGGCCTGACCGAGGTAATGGGCGGGGTCCAGCAGATGATCGAGTTCAGCCACCGACAGTTCGGCGGTCACTTGCGGTTCGTCGCCGAGGACCGCACGCAGGTGACGTTGTTCGGCCACGGCGCGTTTGCAGCATTGCTCCAAGAGATGATGCGCAGTGTCGCGCCCTACCCGTTGCGCGAGGACGATGCTCACCGCTTCGGCGAGCACCAGGCCCTGGGTCAAATCGAGGTTGCGCGCCATGCGCTCGGCATCCACCTCCAGTCCTTTGGCGATCAACAGCGCTTGCTGCAGGCTGCCCGACACCAGGCAGCAAATCTCCGGCAGGGTTTCCCACTCGGCATGCCACAGGCCGAGGCTGCGTTCGTGTTCCTGGGGCATGGCGCTGAACAGCGTCGAGAGCAGACCGGGTACACGCGTTGCCGCACCGATCAGCACCGCCGCGCCCACCGGATTGCGCTTGTGCGGCATGGTCGAAGAACCGCCCTTGCCCGGCGCCGAAGGTTCGAACACTTCGCCAGCCTCGGTTTGCATCAACAGGCTGATATCGCGCCCGAGTTTGCCGAGACTGCCGGAGATCAGGCCGAGTACTGCAGCGAATTCAACCACGCGATCGCGCTGGGTGTGCCACGGCTGTTCGGGCAAGGCCAGTTGCAGTTCTTCGGCCAGCGCCTGGGCAATTGGCATGGCCTGGTCGCCAAGGGCCGCAAGGGTTCCGGACGCACCGCCGAATTGCAGCACCAGCAGGCGCGGCTTGAGTTCGGCCAAGCGCTGGCGACTGCGCGTCACTGCCCCCAGCCAACCGGCGATTTTCATGCCGAGGGTGACAGGCGTTGCGTGTTGCAACCAGGTGCGCCCGGCCAATGGCGTCGCTGTATAACGTTGGGCCTGCGTCGCAAGGGTTTGGCCCAGTTGCGCCAGATCGCTTTCGATCAGCGCCAGTGCGCGGCGCAGTTGCAACACCAGGCCGCTGTCCATCACGTCCTGGCTGGTCGCGCCCAGATGCACATAGCGCTCGGCTTCGGCATCGGTGGCCGCGATCTGTTTGCCCAGCGCCTTGACCAACGGAATGGCCGAGTTACCCGCGGTGGCAATCGCCTCGCCCAACGCCGCGAAGTCATAAAGCCCGGCGCGGCAAGCCGCTTCAATCGGCGCGACAGCACTCGACGGAATCAACCCTACCTGCGCTTCGGCCCGGGCCAGTGCCGCTTCGAAATCGAGCATGGCCTGGACCCGGCCCTGATCGCAGAACACCTCACGCATATCGCGGGCAGTGAAATAGGCATCGAACAATTGATTGCCCGGTCGCTGATTCATAAACAGTTCCTGGAGGCACGGGCCGCTGCAGCCCGCGCGTGAAGATCAAAGGTCGTTATGCAGATACGCGGCCTGTTTCGGCAGGCGCAGGCTGAACAGGAACGCCACCGCCATCATCACCGTGACGTACCAGTAGAAGGAGTTTTCCATGCCCACGGCCTTGAGGCTCAAAGCCACATATTCTGCCGAACCACCGAAAATCGCATTCGCCACCGCATACGCCAGGCCAACGCCCAAGGCGCGTACTTCCGGCGGGAACATCTCGGCTTTTACCAGACCGCTGATCGAGGTGTAGAAACTGACGATCGCCAGCGCCAGGGTAATCAGCACGAAGGCCAGAAACGGACTGGTCACGCTTTTCAGGCTCAACAGGATCGGCACGGTGAACAGCGTGCCGAGGGTGCCGAACCAGAGCATCGAGTTACGCCGGCCGATCTTGTCGGCGAGCATGCCGAAAACCGGTTGCATGCACATATAAAGGAACAGCGCGCCGGTCATGATGTAGCTGGCGGTCTTGGCCGGCATGCCGGCGGTGTTCACCAGGTACTTCTGCATGTACGTGGTGAAGGTGTAGAAAATCAGCGAACCACCGGCGGTGTAACCGAGCACGGTGATGAACGCTGCTTTGTGGTCGCGAAACAGCGCGCTGATGCTGCCGGCGTCCTTGTTTTCGCGCATTTCCTTGCTGGAAGTTTCTTTCAGCGAACGACGCAAATACAGCGAAACCAACGCCGCCATGGCACCGACCACAAAGGGAATCCGCCAGCCGTAGGCACGCAGGTCATCCTCGGTGAGGAACTGTTGCAGGATCACCACCAGCGACACCGCGAGCAACTGGCCGCCAATCAGGGTCACGTACTGGAACGAAGCGAAGAAACCGCGCTGGCCCTTGAGCGCCACTTCGCTCATGTAAGTCGCGGTGGTGCCGTACTCACCGCCCACCGACAAGCCTTGCAGCAAACGGGCGAACAGCAACAGGATCGGCGCCCAGACCCCGATACTGTTGTAGGTCGGCAAGCAGGCAATAAGCAACGAGCCGAAGCACATCATCAGAATCGAGATCAGCATCGAGTTCTTGCGCCCGTGCTTGTCCGCCAACCGACCGAAAATCCAGCCACCAATCGGGCGCATCAGGAAGCCGGCGGCAAACACGCCAGCCGTGTTGACCAACTGCACCGTGGGGTTGTCGGACGGGAAAAAGGCCGGCGCGAAATAGATCGCACAGAAGGCATAGACATAGAAGTCGAACCATTCGACCAGGTTGCCGGACGAAGCACCGACAATGGCGAAGATCCGCTTGTTGCGTTCTTCGCCCGTATAAAGAGCTATAGGAGCCGTGGGTGTTGTCATTGTTTTTTCACTCAAAAGGGACAGTGAGAGTCTAGACACACTTTGCAACAGTCCCGTTCCACAGATAGATCAGCAACACAAATCCACTGTGGGAGCGAGCTTGCTCGCGATAGCGTCAGGTCAGTCACCATTTATGTTGGATGTGACTCAGTCATCGCGAGCAAGCTCGCTCCCACAGTTTTTTACGGTGTTCACTTAATAGTCGAAGAACACCGTCTCGGCATCGGTGCCCTGCAGAATCACGTTCCACTGGTACACGCCCGACGCATCCTGCTTGGCCAGCAACGTATTGCGACGCTCGGCCGGCACGCATTCCAGCAACGGATCATTCACGTTGGCCGCCTCGCCATCAAAGTAAATCCGCGTCAGCAAGTGCTTCACCAGGCCACGGGCAAACACCAGCACCACCAGATGCGGCGCCTGGGTCGTGCCTTTGAGCCCCTCGACCGTGCCCGGCTTGATGGTGGTGAAGCGAAAACGCCCTTCGGCATCCACCGGTACCCGGCCAAAACCTTCGAAGTTCGGGTCCAGGGGTTTGTCCTGGTCATCTTCCGGGTGATCGTACTTGCCGGCGGCGTTGGCCTGCCAGACTTCCAGCATTGCGTCGTTGACGACATCACCGTTGCCATCGACCACTTGCCCGGTGATCGCCATGCGCTCGCCCAGGGTTTGTTCGACGGTCAGGTTTTCGCGGTTCAGCCAGGTCAGGCCGATGTGGTAGTACGGCCCGACGGTGTGGGACGTGGTCGCAGTCAGCGTCATCTTATTTCTCCATCGGCGTGGCGTCGCGGCCGCGCAAAACGATGTCCCAGCGATAACCGAGGGCATAGGAAGGGATGGTTTTTTCCAGATCGAACGTGGCGATCAAGCGCTCTTTGGCGCCGGTATCGGGCACGCAGTTGTAGATCGGGTCGTACGCCAGCAACGGGTCGCCCGGGAAATACATCTGCGTCACCAGGCGCGTCAGAATGCTCGGCCCGAACAGCGAGAAATGGATGTGCGCCGGGCGCCAGGCGTTATGGTGGTTACCCCATGGATAGGCGCCGGGCTTGATGGTCTGGAACTGATACCAGCCATCGGCGTCGGTCACGGTGCGGCCCGTGCCGGTGAAATTCGGGTCCAGCGGTGCGTCATGCAGGTCGCGGGCATGGGCGTAGCGACCGGCGGCGTTGGCCTGCCAGATCTCCACCAGAATCCCCGGCACCGGCAGACCGTTTTCATCCAGTACACGACCGTGGATGATGATGCGCTCACCCTGTGGCTGCCCCTCATGCTGGGCGGTCAGGTCGTTGTCCTTCTCGTTGACGCGCTCGGCGCCGACGCTCGGACCGGTGATTTCCGACAACGAATGCGGCAGAAACACCAACGGCCTGGACGGCGAGCGCAGGTTGGTGGATTGATAGGTCGGGTGCAGGTATTCCGGCTGAGTGCCCGCCTGCGGGCGACGGTAACCAGGCTTGTCAGTCATGAAGCATTCCTCAGTTCTTATAAGTCTTCAGAGCGCGTCAGACACGCTCGATCGCCAGGGCCAGACCTTGACCGACACCGACACACATGGTCGCCAGACCTTTCTTGCCACCGGTTTTTTCCAGCTGATGCAACGCGGTCAACACCAGTCGCGCACCGCTCATGCCCAACGGATGACCCAAGGCAATCGCGCCACCATTGGGATTGACCTGGGCCGCATCGTCGGCGATCCCCAGTTCACGCAGCACCGCCAAACCCTGGCTGGCGAAGGCTTCGTTGAGTTCGATCACGTCGAAATCGCTGACCGCCACACCGAGGCGTTCGGTCAGTTTACGCACCGCAGGCACCGGGCCAATGCCCATCACCCGCGGCGCAACACCGGCGCTGGCCATGCCCAGCACTTTAGCGCGGGCGGTCAGGCCGTGTTTCTTCACGGCTTCGGCCGAGGCCAGGATCAATACTGCCGCGCCATCGTTCACTCCGGAGGCGTTGCCGGCGGTGACGGTTTTGTCGGGGCCGTTGACCGGTTTGAGTTTGGTCAGGGCTTCCAGGGTGGTGTCGGCGCGAGGATGCTCGTCCTGGCTGACCACGGTTTCACCCTTCTTGTGGGCAATGCGCACTTCAACAATTTCTTCGGCGAAGAACCCGGCGGCTTGCGCGGCGGCTGTGCGTTGTTGACTGCGCAGGGCGAACGCGTCCTGATCGGCGCGGGACACCTTGTAATCGTCGGCCACGTTGTCAGCGGTCTGCGGCATCGCATCCACACCGTACTGGGCTTTCATCAACGGGTTGATAAAACGCCAGCCAATGGTGGTGTCTTCCAGTTTCATGTTGCGCGAGAACGCGGCATCAGCTTTGCCCATCACGAACGGCGCACGGGACATCGACTCGACGCCACCGGCAATCGCCAGCTCCATCTCGCCGCTGGCGATAGCGCGGAACGCGGTACCGATGGCATCCATGCCCGAAGCACAGAGGCGATTGAGGGTCACGCCCGGAATGGTTTCCGGCAGCCCGGCCAGCAACAGCGCCATACGCGCGACATTGCGGTTGTCTTCACCGGCCTGGTTGGCGCAGCCGAGGAACACCTCGTCCACGGCGTTCCAGTCCACCGACGGGTTGCGCTCCATCAAGGCTTTGATCGGCACGGCAGCCAGGTCGTCGGCACGCACCGTCGACAGGCCGCCGCCGAAACGGCCGATGGGGGTACGAATCGCGTCGCAGATATAAACGTCACGCATCACGCTTCTCCGGGTGCTTGGCCGTGGGCGGCAGCAGTGCGGGCTTCGAGATCACGCAATGCGGTCAGCTCGACCTCTGTTGGCTCAGCGGTGTGCTCAACGTTGTCGGCAAAACGTATCGCCCAACCGGTGGCTGCGACCACTTGCTCGCGGGTCACGCCGGGGTGCAGTGCGGTGACCACGAATTCGTGGGTACCCTCCTCCGGTTCCATGATGCACAGGTCGGTGATGATCCCCACCGGACCGGCGCCTGGCAGGCCAAGACGCTTGCGCGAATCGCCACCCTCACCGTGACCGACCGAAGTAATGAAATCGAGTTTGTCGACAAAGGAGCGCGAAGACTGCTTGAGGATGATCAACACGCTCTTGGCCGAACCGGCAATTTCCGGCGCGCCACCGGCACCTGGCAGGCGCACTTTCGGTGCGTGGTAATCGCCGACCACGGTGGTGTTGATGTTGCCGAAACGGTCGACCTGCGCCGCACCAAGGAAGCCGACGTCGATACGCCCGCCCTGCAGCCAGTAACGGAAAATCTCGCCGGTCGGGACCACGGTGTCGGCGGTTTCCGCCAGTTCACCGTCGCCGATCGACAACGGCAGTACGCTCGGCTTGGCACCGATCGGACCCGATTCGTAGATCAGAACGACATCAGGCGAGGACGTCAGGCGCGCCAGGTTGGCCGCTTTCGACGGCAGGCCGATACCGACGAAGCACACCGAACCGTTCTTC
>NZ_JBFUIC010000181.1:0-9082 GCF_056402075.1 Pseudomonas sp. P4_C3 | reverse complement strand
CCACCATGTTCTTGTTCGACCCATGCGGTAATGCCCTTGAATTCAAGGCGTTCAAGGATATGAGCCAGCTCTTCGCAAAATAAGAAAAGTGTTGGCACAACAGCGTTGTGCCATTTGAACTCAAGTGAGCTGGAAGCTCATGACTCTAGCAACTGCCAGTTAACGCAGTCCTTTCATTCCAACAAGAAGGCTAGACATGAAACGTATTCCCTTGGTGTGGCAAATCATTGCCGGGCTGTTGCTTGGTGTGCTCGTCRGCTGGTACTTCAATACCCATCCGCAGTATCAATCGTGGGTTAGCGCGGAGATCCTGAAACCGCTTGGCGATATTTTCATCAAGATGATGAAGATGGTGGTTGTGCCGATCGTGTTTTGTTGCATGATCCTGGGCATCGCAGGAGGCGGAGATAACAAGTCATTTGGCCGTATGGGCATAAAGTCGCTGGGGTATTTTTTTGCGATCACCGGCCTGGCGATTGTGATGGGTCTGTGTTTCGCGAACATCTTCGAGCCTGGCACAGGGACTGATATTTCCGGTATTACGCATAGCGCTGCGTCCATCACGATGGAACCTTCGAAGGGCGCTCTCGTGATTGTGCAGAACATCGTCCCGGACAACGTATTTGTGGCAATGTCCGAAGCCAAGCTGTTGTCGGTGCTGTTCTTCGCCGTGTTGTTCGGCATGGCATTGAACTCGCTGCCCAGGGAGAAGAGCGCGCCAGTGGTCGCCGTGGTTCAGGGTATTTCCGATGCGATGTTCAAAGTCGTCTCAATCGTCATGGCGTACGCTCCTATAGGTGTATTTGGCATGATCGGCGCGACTGTTGCGACCTTTGGCTTTGCCTCGCTATTGCCCTTGCTCAAACTGATTGGTGTGGTCTACCTGGCACTGATTGTCTTTGCGTTGGTGGTTCTCGGCGGAATTTGCTATCTGATCGGCGAGAACATTTTCAAGCTGATCAAGTATTTCCGAAATGAGCTGATCCTTGCGTTCTCGAGTGCCGCATCCGCAGCGGTCATGCCGCAGTTGATGAGCAAACTGGAAAGCTATGGCGTTCCGCGCCGCATCGTCAGTTTTGTGGTGCCGGTGGGTTACGCATTCAATCTGGATGGCGCGTCGATTTTCCTTGGTGTGGCTACGATTTTTGTCGCTCAACTCTATGGGATCGACCTGTCGCTTTCTCAGCAGATACTGCTGGTGGTCACAATGGTGCTTACCTCCAAAGGTGCTGCTGGGGTACCTGGATTTGCCATCATTATTCTTTCTGCGACGTTGGCGTCTGCCGGTCTTCCATTGGWAGGGGTAGCGCTTATTGCAGGGATATTTAGGATTATTGATAGCGGCACAACCACGCTGAACGTACTGGGTAATGCAATCGCACCATTGGTAATTGCCAAATGGGAAAAGGCGGCCCTTGAGCCTTCAAGAGTCGAGCGAGTAACGCAGAAAGCATAGCTACCCATGAGGAGCCATCGGCCATCAAAAGCCTGTGGCTCTTCTCGTTTTCGTGGGTCAACAATAAATTTTTATGTCTGTTCTCTTTGCCGGGCTCTGAGCTGTGCAGTCGGATTTTAGAAACTGTACAGCTTCAGATTTCCGAGTTTTGCTGCCGATTATTAATAAAAAATAAGGTGCTTTATGTGCAAAGAATCCTTTCTCGATTCACACCGTAAGTTGGCTTTGTTCTGTGCGGTTTTACTGGCTTGCTTCCTAACCGTGGGGAATGCTCAGGCCGCTTCAGGCAACRCTGTTAAATCGCATCTGTTGACCCATTCTGCGGTGGCAGTACCTGATCGTTATGCGGCTGAAACAGCTAGAGCCATCTTTGCCAAAGGTGGCAATGCCATCGATGCGGCGGTGGCCATTGCATTCACTTTAGCCGTTACCTATCCGGAAGCGGGGAACATTGGCGGTGGTGGGTTCATGGCGATCTATCACGAGGGTAAACCTTACTTTCTTGACTACCGCGAGCGGGCACCGCTCAAGGCGACCAGGGACATGTTCGTCGCCGGCAATGGTCAAGTGATCCCTGCTGATAACACCCAAAGCAGCGTGCTTGGCTACAAGGCCGTGGGCGTGCCAGGCACGGTCGCCGGCTTGTGGGAAGCCCATCAGCGTCTTGGAAAGCTCAGCTGGCCGGCGCTGGTCGAGCCAGCAATCCACTATGCGGATGCGGGCTTTCGAGTTGATGAAATGCTAGCCGGTTTGGCGGCAACGGAAAACCAACAGCGATTCGCTGGAAAAACCAATTTCTCTGAGCATTTTGGTACGTTGCAGTCGGGCATGATCTTTAAGCAGCCTGAACTGGCAGCGGTATTGAAGCGAATCGCGAAGCACGGCGCTGCAGGTTTCTATTGCGGCAAGACAGCCGAACTGATCGTCGCTGATATGACAGAGCATGGCGGACTTATCAGCGAAGCCGACCTGCGGAACTACAAGGCAATTTGGCGAGAGCCGATACAGGCAAACTGGAATGGCTTCCAAGTGGTGACCGCGCCACCGCCCAGCTCCGGTGGGATCGCTCTGGTTCAGCTATTGAAGATGAAAGAAGCTCGAAACGCGGATTTTAGTGGCGTGCCGCTGAATTCACCAGAGTACATTCATCTGGTCGCAGAAATCGAAAAGCGAGTGTTTGCCGACCGAGCTCACTACCTGGGCGATCCCGATTTCTACAAGGTTCCGGTAAGACAGCTGCTGGATCATAATTACCTACTGCGGCGTGCAGCAGAAGTGAGTGTTTCGGCACCCTCAGACACCAGCAAAGTAGTCGCAGGTTTGAACATTACCTTCCCGGAAAAACCGGAAACGACTCATTTTTCAATTGTCGACAAATGGGGGAACGCGGTATCGAACACCTACACATTGAATGGCTTCTTCGGGTCTGGAGTGGTTGCCAGTAAAACCGGAATACTGCTCAACGATGAGATGGATGACTTCTCTGCCCTTGCCGGAGTGCCCAATCAGATGGGGGTTGTCGGTAATGACACCAATGCGATTGAGCCCGGAAAGAGACCACTTTCCTCGATGTCTCCGACCATCTTCCTGAAGGACGGGAAGGTCGCGTTGGTCATCGGCACGCCGGGTGGCCCTAGAATTTTTACGTCGATCTTTCAGGTGGTGAGCAATATCTATGACTTCAAATTGCCGCTAAAGGATGCGGTTGGCGCGATGCGCTTTCATCATCAATTGCTGCCAGCAAATACCATTTTCTGGGAGCCTTACTCTCCGATCACAGGGCGATTGGCCAGAGATCTCGACGCTAAGGGCTATAACCTAGTCAACCAGGGCTTCAATGGTGATATTCAGGCGATCAAGGTGAATGGCGGTATCCCGGAACCGGTGACAGACCCGAGGGGCAGGGGAGTAACGATGCTGGTCAAATAATTCGTCATTTCCAAACAAATAATTCGATCTGAGCAACAGTTTCCGTTTCCATCGTCGGGCACTGAGGTGAGGCTTGGTGATTTGAGGGATGGAAGAAAGCTAGATCGGGAAAACGTCTATAGACAACCGGTCTAGTTTTCTGTGGGCTATCCACCCTATGAAGAAACCTATTCAAGACATGCGGCAGCACATCATCGATGTAGCGAAGTCGCTGATGACCCATAAAGGTTACTGAGTTTGTTCCTTTGAAGGCTTCGCCTATCTCAAAAATTTGCTGACGCGGCTGCCGACGCAGCAAGCGAATGAGATCGTCCAACTGCTGCCTCATTAATGTGAGCCAGCCCATCGAACACAAAGTCATTGAGGCAATAGAATCTAAAACTAGGCCAGAGATTCAAACTGATCGTCATCGACCGCAGAGCGCCTGAACTCTAAGATCGTACTCTCATGCACCGCTCCCCATTCCCGCATCGCACTGACCAAAGGCGCAAGTGTGTTGCCTAATTCTGTGAGCGAATACTCCACCTTGGGCGGCACTTCGCGATAGATTTCGCGATGGATAACTCTGTCTGTCTCCAGCTCTCTCAACTGAAGGGTGAGCATCCTCTGAGTCACATCCGGAATTAACCGGCGCAACTCGTTGAACCGCTTTGTTCCGGACATCAGGTGGAACAGTATGAGCGATTTCCATTTCCCGCCGATCACATCAACGGTAAACGCGACGGGGCAAGCAAACGCTTCAACTTCTCCCTGAGGAGCGCATTTCTTCACTGGGTATCTCCATGGTATAAAAAATGTGCCTACAGCACAAAATTGTGCGTACTTACGTAAAGATGCTGTGGACGTTAGCATGATTCCATATTAACCACTATGGAATCCGCCAGATGAGCTTGTTGCTATCCCCCCATGAAATTAAAGGCCTGAAACTGAAAAACCGGGTCGTTATGTCCCCTATGTGCATGCACATGGCCGCTGATGATGGCTTTGTCACTGACTGGCACCGAGTTCATTATGGTGCTCGAGCTTTAGGTCAGGCGGGGCTGATTTTTCCAGAAACGCTGGCTATCGAGGCTGATGCTCGTATAGGGGCCGGTGACTTGGGTATCTGGAGCGATGAGCATATTGGCGGCCTGAAGGCGCTGACTGAACTGCTCCACGGCTTTGGGGCAAAAGCTGGCGCTCAAATTGGCCATGCCGGGCGCAATGCCGATTTGCCTAATCTCATTCATATCGCTCCGTCGGCGATTCCCTTCACGGATACCAGCCCTGTTCCCCGCGAACTCGCAGCTGATGAAATTCCGGGTTTGGTAAAGCTATATGGCGATGCCGCACGGCGCGCCCGCGAAGCGGGATTCGATGTGCTCGAGATCCACGCCGCGCATGGCTACTTGCTTAGTGAGTTTCTCTCGCCACTAGCCAACATGCGCGACGACGAATATGGAGGTGATGCCAAGCGTCGCTATCGCTTCCTGCGCGAAGTTTTGGAAGAGGTTAAAACTCACTGGGAAGATCGTCCTCTGTTCGTACGGATATCCAGCTCTGATTACACCGAAGGCGGAAACACGCCTGAGTCGTTCCTTGAATATGGTCGCTGGATGAAAGAGCAGGGTGTTGACCTGATCGACTGCAGCTCCGGCGGAGTCAAGATGGTCAAGGTGCAGACCTACCCGGGGTACCAGGTACCGGCCGCTGAATTACTGCGTAAGGAGTTGCATATTGCTACAGGTGCTGTGGGTGTGATTCAGAGTGGGCGTCAGGCCGAAGAAATCTTGCAAAACGGCCGCGCTGATCTGGTGTTTGTAGGGCGACAAATGCTGCGTGATCCATTCTGGGTTCGCACCGCTGCAGATGATCTGAAGGAAGTCATAGAGATTCCTGACGCCTACACGCGTTATGGATCTGTCTGGCTTGATACCAAAGCCTGAAGCTTTTTTTGCATAAATCAAATCAGTGATCAATAGCAACCCAATGAAGCAGGAGTGAAAACATGAGCAAACCGACTTACGTACAAGAATACCAAGCCATCACCGAGGTGCTGAACAAGTACATTGAGGGCTGCAAGCAGGCCAAAAGCAGCATCATGAAGCCAGCTTTCAGTGAGCAAGCGACCATGTTTAGCGTCGATGGCGACGGTAAGCTGGCCGGCGGCGCGATTCCAATCCTGTTCGATGGGATCGACACGGGTTTCCGCCCGTCTCCTGACGCACCGGCCGCTATAGCCCGCATCGAGGTTGTCGGTACGGCGGCTAGCGCTCGCATCGACGCCAACGACATGTCAGGCATCTCCTTCACCGACTTTTTCCATCTGTTGAAAGTCGATGGCGAGTGGAAAGTCGTCAGCAAGATCTTCCATACCCACGTAGCGCATTGAACCTCTGTCCTCCTTGGGTAGGCGGGGATGAGGCTTCCCAGCATGCCTGCTGTGTTTTTGTTTGCAGACGAGCGGCGCTGGAACTGTGCGTCCGGCACACGACCTTCAAGTCGTTGTCTTCCACTGCCTGAGTGAAGACGCAACAAAAATACGAAGTAGCTCGCTATTTAAAACGATGCACTCACTCAGGTAATACAGAGGAAAGATCATGAAAACCCTCACATCCGCTCTGGCCCTTACCGCTGCGACCCTGTCCCTTGGTAGTGCTTTTGCAGCCAGCCAGCCCGGCGTTGAACACAACACCGCAAAATTCTTGCAATCCCTTGAAGGCGGTAAGACGCTCGACTCCATGACACCGGTCGAGGCCCGCGCCGCGCTGGTGGCCGCCCAGGCGGCCCCCCAAGTGGCCTTGCCGGCAGCTGATGTCAGCGAGATGACGATCCGCGTCAACGGTAGCGACCTGAAGCTGACCATCGTTCGCCCTGTCGGCAGCAAACAGAAAACACTACCCGCGTTCATGTACTTCCACGGCGGCGGCTGGGTGTTGGGCGACTTCCAGACCCACGAGCGGCTGGTGCGTGACCTGGTGACAGGCTCGGGCGYGGTGGCGGTCTTCGTCAACTACACCCTCTCGCCTGAGGCGGGATACGGCGTCGCCATCGAGCAAGCCTATGCTGCGACAAAATGGGTGGCCGAACATGGCAAGGAGATCAACGTAGACGGCAAACGCCTCGCCGTAGCTGGCAACAGCGCAGGCGGGAACATTGCAGCCGTGGTTGCCTTGATGGCGAACGAGAAGGGCGCACCAGCACTGCGTTCGCAAGTGTTGCTGTGTCCGGTGACGGATGCAAACTTTGACACGCCGTCCTACAAGSAGTTTGCCAACGGCTACTTCCTGACGAAGGAYTTGATGGYSTGGTTCTGGGACMATTACACACTCGACGCCGAAGCACGCAAACAGATTTACGCGTCGCCGCTGCAGGCGACAACCGAGCAGTTGAAGGGCTTGCCGCCGACGCTGATCCAAACTGCCGAATTCGATGTCCTACGCGATGAAGCTGAAGCTTACGGCCGCAAGCTCGACGCTGCGGGTGTGCCTGTGAAGTCGGTACGCTACAACGGCATGATTCACGATTTTGGGCTTTCGAACGCATTCAGCCATCTGCCGGCGCCCCACACCGCGATCGAGCAGGCATCTCAAGAACTCAAGAACAACCTGAGCGAGTAACTTCAAAAAAAGAACCCGCAGGTTACGGTGGAACTGTGGGAGTTATTACTGGAAACACATCGTTCATTTCATTGCGAAGCTACAGTAGCATCAAAGTTTTTCGGAACACCCGCTGTGCTTTTTGCAGTTGAGCATAAACTAATAATCGCATTACTTATTAAATTAAGAGTGAGAAAATGAAAATTACTTCTATCAAGAGTTTGTTTCTTGTCGCCCTGATTTCGAGCTTTGGCGCGATTGCTCAAGCAGAAAACCTACCTGGCGACCCACAAGTTATCAGTAGTAAAACAATGAACAAACCTACGTACGTAGACGAATACCAAGCTATTACTGAGGTGCTGAACAAGTACATTGAGGGCTGCAGGCAGGCCAAGAGCAGCATCATGAAGCCCGCGTTCAACGAACATGCAACGATGTACAGCGTCGGCGCCGATGGCAAGTTGTCCGGGGGCGCGATTCCAATCCTGTTCGATGGGATCGACAAGGATTTTCGCCCATCTCCTCACGCAAAGGCTGCTATTACCCGCATAGAGATCGTCGGTACTGCCGCTAGTGCTCGCATCGACGCCAACGATATGTCAGGCGTCTCCTTCACCGACTTCTTTCATCTGCTGAAAGTCGAAGGCAAGTGGACTGTGGTTAGCAAGATTTTCCAAACGCATGTAGCGCCTTAATTACTTGGGTCGTCCGGCGGCTTTGTGCTTGACTAGGGATTCTTCGCTGAAACCCTTCGATCACAGCTATCGACTTTAGTTAGTGGAGTCGGTATTCAATCGCCGGATGACCCAGTCCCTTTCTTGATCTTACGAGATTTTGATTACTACCTTGCCAAAGGCGCCCCTGGCCAAGTGCTCATACGCTTGGCGTGCTTGATCAAATGGATACACGTGGTCGATTACTGGGCGAATCTCGTGCTCATTCAAGAATTCGTTCATGCGATCAAATGAGGAGCGAGGAGCAACCGCGATGCCACGAATCGTTGTTTGCCGGAAGATCAAAGGCATCAGGTTCAGCGCAGAGGTTTGGCCGGTCAGGAAGCCGATCTGTGCGATACGTCCTCCTGCCTTTGTCGCTGCAACCGACTGATTGATGCCGTCCCCACCTGCCACATCCAGGAGGAGATCGACCCCCTTGCCGTCAGTGAGCTTCAGTACTTCCTCTGCCCACTCAGGGCTAGTGCGATAATTTACGCCCGCAACAGCACCCAGTTTTTTCACAGCTTGCAGATTGTCATCTCGACTGGAGGTGACGATAATTTTAGCGCCAAGTGCCGTTGCAATTTGTGTTGCGAATACAGAAACACCTCCTGAGCCCTGAACCAGAACGGTTTGGCCTGCCTCGATCTGGCCGAACTCAACGAGCGCATACCATGCCGTCAGAGCAGCAATTGGAAGGGTCGCAGCTTCCTCATCTGACATGCTGTCGGGAGCACGTACCGCGCTGTCTTCATGGATAATCATGTACTCCGCCAGACCACCCGGCAATGGCGAGCCGAAGCAGTAGTTGGGCTCATCTGGCCCAGGCATGCCATCCAACCACCGTGAGTAAAGGTGTGAGTTAACTCGATCTCCGATAGCAAAGCGGCTGACGCCATCACCGACTGCCACGACAGTACCGGCCGCATCGCTTACGGGGATTAGCGGCTTGGGCACCATATGAGGCTCATAGATGCCGTCAACGATTGCCTTGTCCCGGAAGTTAAGCGATACAGCCCCCACTTTTACCAGCAGTTCTCCAGCTTTGGGCACGGGTGTGTCAGCTTCCCCCAGCACAAGATTGTCCAATCCGAAATCTTTCAGAAGCCACGCTTTCATTTTCAATCTCCAGCAGTTTTGAATGTGCAGGGGAGGAAAGCTCCTCCTTTACGCTGGGGACATTGTTGAGGTTTCGCTGCACTAGATAAATGTGCAGAAACCAACAGGATTGTTATCCTGATCAGCAACAATCATCCAGTTATCATGCTTTGCCGAGAAAGAGACTCATGGAGCTTCTACAGTCGATGCAGGTATTCGCCAAGCTAGCTGAGTTGGGAAGCTTCACCAAAGTCGCGGAGGCAATGCAGGCAGGGCGCCCGCACGTCACACGCACCATTCAGGAT
>NZ_JBFUIC010000180.1:0-9099 GCF_056402075.1 Pseudomonas sp. P4_C3 | reverse complement strand
CTTCCGGGTTTATGAATCGCTCCTTCGGCGGTGGGGGTGGCGGCTTCCACCGACGCTGAAAAAGCCTCAGCCGCTGAAATGACGACTGGCCTTGCGCCAGTCGTTGCGTTACAAATCCTGTTCTACCGTCCCTGCCCTGCTTCAATGTCGGAGAACACAGCACATGAACCAATGGCCAGATACCCGCATTCTTGACCTGCTCGGGATCGAACTGCCGATCATTCAGGGGCCGATGGCCGGTGCCACCAACTCGTCCATGGTGATTGCAGCCTGCAATGCCGGCGGGCTGGGCTCGATGCCGGCGGCGATGCTCAGCACGGATCAATTGCGCGAAGAGCTGAAAACCATCCGCCAACACACCCAGCGCCCGATCAACGTCAACTTCTTCTGTCATCAGCCTCCAGCCCCTGATGAACAACGCGCGCAGGACTGGAAAAACCTGCTGCAACCCTACTACCAGGAACTCGGCGCCGACTTTGATGCGCCAACACCGGTGTCCAACCGGGCGCCATTCGATAACGCCGCCTGCGAAGTGGTCGAAGCGTTTCGCCCTGAAGTGGTGAGTTTTCACTTTGGCCTGCCGGAAAAATCCCTGCTTGACCGGGTCAAAGCCACCGGTGCGAAAGTGCTGTCCTCGGCCACCACCGTCGCAGAAGCGGTGTGGCTTGAGCAGCATGGCTGCGATGCAATCATTGCCATGGGCTACGAAGCCGGGGGCCATCGCGGGATGTTTCTCAGCGATGACCTGAGCAGTCAGGTGGGGACTTTCGCCCTGGTGCCGCAAGTCGTCGATGCGGTGAAAGTGCCGGTGATTGCCGCCGGCGGCATCGCTGACGCACGAGGCGTCGCCGCCGCCTTCATGCTGGGCGCTTCGGCAGTGCAGGTGGGTACGGCGTACCTGTTCACCCCAGAGGCCAAGGTCAGTCCGTCCCATCACAAAGCCTTGCGCACCGCCAGGGAAAGCGAGACGGCCGTCACCAACGTGTTCACCGGTCGCCCGGCCCGGGGCATCCTCAATCGGGTGATGCGTGAACTGGGGCCCATGAGCGCCAAGGCCCCGGCCTTCCCCCTTGCCGGTGGCGCGCTGATGCCTCTGCGGRCCAAAGGTGAAGCGGACTTCAGCAACCTCTGGGCCGGCCAGGCCTTTACCCTCGGGGTTGAATTGACCACCGCGGCACTCACTCGACAACTGGCTGAAGAAGGATTAGCCAGACTGCTACGTCACCCCTGAGCAGCACTTGCGTTAAAATTGTATACAGTTTTGTGACAGCACATTCCGTTCAAAGGCAATTCGCTATATATTTTTGTACATAACGATTAACCTGCTGCAATTGCCTTTAACGGAGCCGTTTCATGACCATTGGTGCCTCACGTTTTGCCCCTGCCTGCCTGACAAGCCTTCTCGCCGTATTCGCCTTGGGCTCAGCCCAGGCGGACGAAGTCCAGGTGGCTGTCGCTGCCAACTTCACCGCGCCTATCCAGGCCATCGCCGCTGATTTCGAAAAAGACACCGGGCATAAACTGGTCGCATCCTTTGGCGCTACCGGCCAGTTCTACACCCAGATCAAAAACGGCGCGCCGTTCGAAGTGTTCTTCTCGGCAGACGACAGCACCCCGCAAAAACTTGAAGCCGAAGGCGATACCGTCAAGGGGTCGCGCTTCACTTACGCGGTCGGTACGCTGGCGCTATGGTCGGCCAAAGAAGGCTACGTCGATGCCAAGGGCGATGTGCTGAAAAAGAACGAATACCAGCACCTGTCCATCGCCAACCCGAAAGCTGCACCGTATGGCCTGGCGGCGACCCAGGTGTTGGCCAGGGAAGGTCTGACCGACAAGGTCAAAGCGAAGATCGTTGAAGGCCAGAACATCACCCAGGCCTACCAATTCGTCTCCACCGGCAATGCCGAGTTGGGTTTTGTCGCCCTGTCGCAGATCTACAAGGACGGCAAGATCACCAGCGGTTCGGCCTGGATCGTTCCAGCCAGTCTGCACGACCCGATCAAACAGGACGCTGTGATTCTCAACAAGGGCAAGGACAACCCGGCCGCCAAGGCACTGGTTGACTACCTCAAGGGGCCGAAAGCGGCAGCTGTCATCAAGTCCTACGGTTACGAAATCTAAATGTCGCTATCGAGTGCCGATTATTCCGCCATCTGGCTGACCCTGAAACTGGCGTCCCTGACGACCGTCATCCTGCTGATTGTCGGCACTCCGATTGCGCTATGGCTCGCGCGCACCCGCTCCTGGCTGCGCGGCCCGGTCGGGGCGATTGTTGCCCTGCCCCTGGTGCTGCCGCCGACAGTGATTGGTTTTTATCTGTTGCTGGCGCTCGGCCCTCACGGGTACATCGGCCAGCTCAGCCAATCACTCGGCCTTGGCACCCTCACCTTCAGTTTTGCGGGGCTGGTCATCGGTTCGGTGTTGTATTCGATGCCGTTCGTGGTCCAGCCGCTGCAAAACGCATTTTCCGCAATCGGCACGCGCCCGCTCGAAGTGGCCGCGACGCTGCGGGCCAATCCCTGGGACACCTTTTTCAGCGTGACGCTGCCCCTGGCCCGCCCCGGTTTCATTACCGCAGCCATTCTCGGCTTCGCTCACACCGTCGGCGAGTTCGGCGTAGTGCTGATGATCGGCGGCAACATTCCCGAGAAGACCCGCGTGGTCTCGGTGCAGATCTACGATCACGTCGAAGCCATGGAATATGCCCAGGCCCATTGGCTGGCCGGGGCGATGCTGATGTTCTCGTTTGTCGTCTTGCTGGCGCTGTATTCCAGCCGAAAAACCAAAGTGGGCTGGAGCTGATCGATGATTCAAATGCGCCTGAAACTACGCTACTCGAGCTTCGCCCTGGACGTCGACCTGCAACTGCCGGGGCGTGGCGTCACTGCGCTTTACGGTCACTCCGGCTCGGGCAAGACCACTTGCCTGCGCTGCATTGCCGGCCTGGAACGGGCCGATCAAGGCTTTATCCAGGTCAACGATGAAGTCTGGCAAGACAGCGAAAACAGGGTGTTCGTCGCGCCGCACAAACGCGCGCTCGGCTACGTGTTCCAGGAAGCCAGCCTGTTTCCTCATCTGTCGGTGTTGGCCAACCTGGAGTTCGGCCTCAAGCGCATCCCCAAGTCGCAGCGTCGGGTCGATATGGCCCACGCCACCGAGTTGCTGGGCATCAGCCATTTGCTGGACCGGCACCCACAACACCTTTCGGGCGGTGAGCGACAGCGCGTCGGCATGGCCCGCGCACTGCTCACCAGCCCGAAACTGCTGTTGATGGACGAGCCTCTGGCCGCGCTCGATGCCCAGCGCAAAAGTGAAATCCTGCCCTACTTGCAACGTCTGCACGACGAACTCGACATCCCGGTGCTGTACGTCAGCCACTCCCAGGATGAAGTTGCGCGGCTGGCCGACCATATCGTGTTGCTGAGCAACGGCAAAGCGCTGGCCAGCGGCCCGATCGGCCAGACCCTGGCGCGCCTCGACTTGCCGCTGGCAATGGGGGATGACGCCGGTGTGGTGATCGAAGGTCGCGTGAGCGCCTATGACGCCGACTATCAACTGCTCAGCCTGCAGTTGCCCGACACCACTCTCAACATTCGTGTGCCTCACACACCGATGGATACGGGTCAGACACTGCGCTGCAAGGTCCAGGCGCGGGATGTGAGCCTGAGCCTGCACAGTGCCGAGCAAAGCAGCATTCTCAATCGCCTGCCGGTCACGGTGGTCAGTGAAATGAATGCCGACAACGCCGCCCATGTGCTGATTCGCCTGGACGCCGCAGGCTCGCCGCTGCTTGCACGGATCACGCGTTATTCCCGCGACCAATTGAACGTCCATTCCGGTCAGCAACTCTGGGCACAAATCAAAGCGGTCGCGGTGCTGGCGTAAATCCGGCGGCACCTGAGCCGACGAATTAACCTGCCTGTTTTTTGCACGATCACCAATGGCTTCTATAGTTGATCTGTACACGAATCAGCTGCGGAGACGCCATGGAAGAGATTTTCGTAGTGAAGCGTTGCAACAGGATCATCATCCATGGCCGCCGTGCGGGTGAATATGACCACCTGCCACCGGATGCCGCGGCCTGGTACCGCATCGCCGATACCCGAACCCAAGGCTTCATCGGTGACGGATACGATGTTGAGGAAGACGCCCAGCGCGTTTGCCGGTTGTTGAACGCTAAATCACAAGTGACAGCCCGACAAAGTTGACGGCCCGTCACCATTTTTGAACGGGTCTATACTGAAATTGCAGAAGGATCAGTAACCCATTCGGCAGAAAGCTCGCTCCCGGCGGGCTTTTTGCTGCCACACTCAGGTTTCTTGAACGGAGGTGTCTCCCATGTCCGAAAAAGAGTCCATCACCACCCTGCTCACCTTGCTGGACTCCCGTCAGGCCCGCTTGGCCGCGGCCTGCAAGGAAATCGCCGACTGGGTCGATCATCAAGGCGGGCACCCCACCGCCCTCAGAATTCGTGATCGCCTGAACGACATCGAGAAGGACGCGCYGCTGATTCGGCACACGCTGTCGTCACTCAAACCTGTCGACCCGCCTCTGCCCCGGTTCAGATGATCCGTCGCGGATTTGCGGTACGAGGACAGGTCCGATTCGGGCAGCATGATCGGTGACGGTGACGTCTCCGAACGTTTGGCTGCCTGCCAGGTTTTCACCCTCTCTCACAACCCGACCTGGCGCCGGGATTTTTTGTTGCGCAAAACCAAACGAACGTCACCGCTCACGTGGGGTCAACCGATCACACGTCACCAAGGAGACGTTCCAATGGTCACTCACTTCAAAGTCAGCGGGCACCTGGCCTGCGGTCACAACGGCAACAACCTCGTATCGACCCGCGAACTCAATCGGGTGAAATGCAGAAGCTGCCGAAACACCGACGCATACAAGGAAGCCCGCAAGACCGAACGCAACGCTGCCCGCCGCGCAGCACGCAAAGCCAAAGCCGTCCACACCGCCAATAACTGGCGTTCAGCCTGGACCGAGCGACTGACTGCGATGGCCGGCCTGCAACGACTGCCGCGCGGCTTTGCCGGCCAACCTTTCGTTTAGGAAATTGAAACAACTGCCAGGCTTTTACTGCGATTAGATGTCCCTGCACGCTGGGTCCATGACCTCGCGCAGGGACATGCGCTTGAACGCCTCGACCAGCGCGCGTCCTTCCTCTGGCGTACAAGTGACAGCCAACCGCATGGTCGCCTCGCCCAGGTGCCAAATCAAAAACGCGGACTCCTGAACCTGTAGCTCATCGCTTTGCGGAAATACGCGAAGCATGGCCTGGGCCAACAGCGCTCCGGCAACCCGACTCTCCCCCAGCTCCAGCTGCAACAACTGTTTGTCGGCCTGCATGCCGGACCAGATGTCACGCATCACCGGTGTCGCCATCACGATCTCGTAATACTGATCGAGCAACTGCGAATAAGCCGCCTGCAAACCCTGGGCATCCTCGACCGCCTCCATTGCCTCTGTAATGCAACGACGGCTCTCAGCGTTGTAGCGTTCGGCCAGCATCCGGATGACGGAACTCTTGTCGGGAAAGTACTGATAAAGAGAACCGATCGAGATTTCGGAGCGCTCGGCGATTTCACTCATCTTGAGCTGATCGCTGCCCTTGTCTGCGATCAATTGAGTCGCCATCGCCAATATCCGCTCCTGACGCTCACGGCTGCGCTGTTGCATGGGATTGCGTCGAACCGCTTGCGCAGCAGGCTGTTCGAGGGTTTCAGAGGTTTTTTTGCGCACGAGCGAATTTCCCGGTCAATAACGTGACATGTACTCACCTTAGCATCGCCACTCCTTACGCCCAATATCAGATGTCCACACGTCGGGCAATTCGATCTGATGGGTTGACGACAAAACATGAGCATCTATCATCTTTTAAACGTGAGTATCACTCACATTAACCGATGGAGATGAACGCGATGAAAACCGATCAACCAATCACACTGGTCCTTGGCGCCACGGGCAAAACCGGGCGGCGAATCACACAACGACTCGAAGCGGCCGGCTTGCCCGTTCGCCAAGGCTCCCGCGATGCGAATCCCCCTTTCGACTGGGAAGATCGATCAACCTGGGACGCGGTGATAGATGGCGCTCATGCGGTCTACATTTCCTTCCAACCTGATCTCGCCGTTCCAGGCGCCCTTGAAACCATTCAGGCGTTCACCGACCTGGCAGTGAAAAGCGGAGTCCGCAAACTGGTTTTGTTATCCGGGCGCGGTGAGATCGAAGCAGAACAGGCCGAACGTGTCGTACAGAACAGCAGGATTGACTGGACGATTCTGCGGGCCAGTTGGTTCTGCCAGAATTTCAGCGAGGCGCACTTTCTTGAACCCATTCTGCAAGGCGAACTCGCACTCCCCGTCGGCCGAGTCGCCGAACCCTTTGTCGATGCAGAGGACATCGCCGAATGTGCCGTCGCCGCACTGACCCAACCCGGACACACCAACCAGCTCTATGAATTGACTGGCCCTCGGGCGCTGACCTTTGCCGAAGCCGTGACCGAGATCGCCCGCTCCACCCATCGCAACATCGAATTCGTGGCCGTACCAGCGGATGCCTATCGACAAGCATTGGAACAGGAACAACTTCCCCCGGAGTTGATCGATCTGGTGCTGTATCTGTTCACGACTGTGCTCGATGGCCGCAACACGCCCGTGACCGATGGCGTACAACGGGCACTGGGTCGGCCGGCACGCGACTTTAGCGACTACGTACAGCGCACGGCCGCTACGGGCATCTGGGGAAATGCAAGTCCGACGTAAAGCAGTGGCGAGAACCCGCTTCGTCGACTAGGGTATTTTGCGTATCGAACTGCGGCGCCTTTATTGGCAGGAGCCTGATCAAGGAGGTACCCATGTCACCCAATCGTAGTGCTGAACAAATCTATCGCCAATGGTCCAGCCCGATCCTGTTGGAACTCAAGGAGCGAGAACATCAAATGAACCCGTCAGACCGCCAGGCTTTGGAAAACGTACTGCTGGAAAGAAGGCTGATCGATACCGGCAACCCGACCGGCAGCGATCGCCGCAAGGCAGATCCGGCGTCCTGAAAAACATCAGGCAACCACGATCTAGACAGATGAAATGAAGCAGAAACAACCAAGGGTTTGCACAGCGTTCGCTCGCGAACCCTTGGTTTCAGATAACGCCGGGCAACGGAATCGATGGCATTGCCTCTCTAAAACCACCCACTACGTTCGTCTTCCAACTCTTGACGGCACTGCTTGAGTTGGGCGCTGTAAATCTCTGACTGCTTTTGCACTTTCTGGGCAACCTGCATCAGCCACGGCTTACTGCGATAGGTATTGCGGCTATAGCCCCCACGCCCCTCGTGGTAAGCCAGGTACTGATTGTAGGTGTCCCATTTGGAGATTCCGAGCTGGCGGTGGGTGCCAGTGGTGTACCAACCGATAAACATGATCGCGTCGTCGAAGCTGTCACGCGAACCGCCGTTGCCAGTATCGCCCTTGTACTCGCCCCACACCGGATCTTGAGCCTGCGCATAACCATAAGCCGAACTGACTCGCCCCCAAGGGATCACCCAGAGCAGGTAGTCACGAGGCGGCAATGCGTCAGCCACGTAGCTGCTTTCCTGCTTCATTATCGCCATGGCCACATGCGCAGGCGTCCCATATTCACTCTGCATTTCCAGCGAGTCCTCGTACCAGTCGGGATACTCATGGTAAATATTGCAGAGATTGCTTTGATCTTTGGGTGGCGTAGTCGTGCAACCTGTCAAAAACATAAACAACAGAGCCAACAGCGAAACTTGTCTTTGTTTCATCCAGCACCCTCAAAAAAATAAGGGCATAAAGTGCCCTCCGATTACTGCAAGGAGCTTGAGTCGGCAGTTGCAGGCAAAAACTTCAGAAGACATCCATCTTGACCTCGTCACCTTTATTGAGAGACTGCTTTGTAAATCCCTATTGCAAAACCAGGCCCTGCATGGACTTCATGCCTGAGGTGATTCTTTTTGCGTGAGCATGACCGGGTAGTCCGTTCGGATGCGTAACGTGATGGATTGGAGCAGAGGCTGGTTTTTGCAGAGTAAAGAAAAAGGGCCTGCATTAGGTATCTCACGCAAGCCCTTGATATTCATGGTAAGAAGCCGGAATCGACCCGGCACGCCCTTACGAGCGGGGGATTTTAATTCCACTCGATATCTTCATATAATTCAATGGCTTACACGAATATTCCTGCCTCAATTCTTTCCGAGGCACGCCGCCACAAGCCTTATACCCAGTGGTTTGAGATTTTTTTGCGGCATCTTTTCGGGGTCGTGCCGAGATATGGTAAAAATTAGGACATCCGCTCTGTAACACAATGAATTAGAAGGTAATTTATAGGTTATTACTTTCTGCTCACCCGCCGTTTGGTTAGATGTCTACTTCAGCGCCAAGGCCAGGCCGGGGTCCATGGCGCACTATAATTTAGTGCAGGGGGACCGTCAGAGGTGGCGCTATGCGTATCTTCAAACAGCTCCTGCTCTTGGTCGCGGGGCTTCTGGCAAGCAGCCTCTCCCTGGAGGCAATCAGCGGTGGCGGCCTCGGTCAAAATCCTCACCCGACCGTTCTGGTCAGTGGGCAGCCACAGCAATGCGGGCAATTCCACCATTTCCACACGGGCCCGTTTCATATGGGAAACCGGCATTTCGTGCCAATGCACAACCGGCATTTCGTACCAATGGATAACCGGCACTTCATACCAATCCACCGGATGAACAGCGTCAAGGTGATCAGAGGGCCCGGGGTCAGCGACCAGCCCTTCGGTTCCAGGCACGTTCACTTTGTGCGCCACTTCGATCCGAGGACGGGGCAGTTTCTGAGTCAACCGGCAACATCCGGGAGGTAATGGACCAGCTTGGTCACACCACCGTAGTGATGACTAAGCAATACATCCGCAACCGCAAAGGGAAGAAGGTGACGTCTACAAAATAGGAATTGCGGCAATAAAAAACTAAGGGCCTGCATGAGGTATCTCACGCAAGCCCTTGATATTCATGGTGAAGCCTGAATCGAACCTTCTTCTTTGTCGCTGAAAATAAAGGAAAATTTTAAGTTCGAAAATTTCTCTACCTCTATGTGTACCC
>NZ_JBFUIC010000179.1:0-9125 GCF_056402075.1 Pseudomonas sp. P4_C3 | reverse complement strand
GTCCAGGAACGGGTCACACTGTCGGTCGAGACGGGCGAACCCTACAACGTCGAGTACCGGATCCGGCGTCCCGACGGCAGTTACTTCTGGGTGCTCGCCAGCGGTTGCTGTGAATTCGATGAGCAAGGCGAGGCATTTCGTTTCCCTGGTGTGCTGATCGATATTCACGAACGCAAGACCGCCGAAGAATCCCTGCTCAAGTTCACCCGCAACCTGGAGCAGCGGGTGGCCGATGAGGTCGAGGCGCGGCTGGCGGCGGAAGAACAACTGCGCCAGTCACAGAAACTCGAAGCCATCGGTGGCCTCACCGGCGGTGTGGCCCATGACTTCAACAACCTGTTGCAAGTGATCGCTGGCAACCTGCACCTGTTGGCACGCCATGAGCCGAATAACCCCAATGTGCAACGCCGGGTCTCGGCGTCGATTGCCGCGGTCGAGCGCGGTGCCAAGCTGTCCTCGCAATTGCTTGCATTCGCCCGTCGCCAACCGTTGTCGCCTGCGGTCTTCACGTTGCGGCAGATTTTCGATGGCCTGGCGGAGCTGTTGCAACGTGCCTTGGGTGAAACCCTTCAGGTGCACATGGCAGCGCCTGAGGATTCCTGGAATGTGTTTGTCGATCGCAATCAACTGGAAAACGCCATTCTCAACCTGGCGATCAATGCCCGGGACGCCATGCAGGGTGAGGGGACCATTGATCTTTGCGCGGACAACATCGTCCTGGGTCGCCAATTTTGCGCCGGCAAGGGCATTGCTGCCGGGGACTATGTACGGGTGTCCGTGGCGGACACCGGCGTCGGCATGCCGCCGCAGGTGCTGGCCCAGGCGTTCGAGCCATTCTTCACCACCAAGGCCGACGGTCAGGGCACCGGATTGGGCTTGAGTATGGTGTTTGGTTTCGTCAAACAGAGTGGCGGTCATATCGAAATTGCCAGCGCCGTCGGGCAGGGCACCCGGGTGCAGCTGTATTTCCCGCGCACCTTGCGCTCGGCACCCAGCGAAACACCGAACCCCGACGTGCCGCAACGGGGTGGCCACGAGCGTATTCTGGTGGTCGAAGACAATGAGGCGGTGCGGGTATCGGCGGTGGAGTTGTTGCGCGAAGAGGGTTATCAGGTCCTCACGGCCACCAACGGTGACGTCGCCATGCAAATGTTGCTGGAAGGGCTGGCGGTGGACCTGATATTCACCGACGTGGTCATGCCCGGCCTGATCAAGAGTTCGGACCTGGCGGCCTGGGCGAAAGTGCAGGAACCACCGGTGGCCGTGCTGTTCACCTCGGGGCATACCCGCGACATCATCTCGCGTAATCACCAGCTCAGCCCCGACACCCACCTGCTGAGCAAACCCTACAATCCCGAAGCACTCAGGCAAATGGTGCGCACGGTGCTTAACGGCTGAAACCAGTGGAGGCGCGGGTGCAGGCAAAGGTTTTATCGCCTGTGCGACAGGACGACGAACGGACGCCGCTGGTCTGACAGGTGGTCGACAGAACGGGCTAACCGAGGCCATTCTGATAGTTGGTGAACGCAATTGATCGCGTTTCGCTGCCGATCAACAAACGGAGGTGTTCCATGCCGGTGCCCCATGACCTTTATCAGGATCTGAAACGCTCAAAGGAAGAAGTCCAGCAGAAACGCACCAAGGATCCGTTACTGGATTCACTGCTTAACAAGTATTCCCAGGCGGATGCCGAAGTGGTGAAAGCAGAGGAGGCCAAGTCCAACGATGACACCGTAAGGAAACTCAAGGAGGCTCGCCTGCTGGTCAAGGACAAGATCGTCAAGCAACTGGGCTCGACATCCTGACCCAGCGTGCTGCCACCGACGAGCGGTGGCCGGAAAGTTGGAACGGCAACCAGAACCGGCACCTCGAATGCTCAGAGACCAATGTTACGGCTCTCAACGAGGTGCCTCATGACCCAGCCCGAATATCCCAGTGAACAACAGGGTGCCTACGACCCTATACCCACTCATCCCGAACCGCTGAGCCCCGAACACACCACGGTCAATCCCGAGGAAGAGCCGGGCATTGATGAATGTCCGGAAGATGAAGGTGTCGACTCGGACACCGAGTGAACGCTGTCCCTGTRGGAGCGAGCCTGCTTGCGAAGACGTCAGCACAGTCAACACCACTGGTGACTGCCCGTCCGCGATCGCGAGCAGGCTCGCTCCTACAGGGGGACTTCGGTGAATTCAGGAAGGGGGGACTGCTCATTGCAATGCCTTGCTCAACGGCAAACGCACCATGTTCTGCGCTTTCAGCGAACCGAAATACAACCAATCCCCATACTCGCGCACTGTGGTGATCGGTGAGTAGTTGTCGCTGCTGCCGTCCTGCAGGTTGGCAATCACTTTGCCCTCAAGGTCCAGACCCAGGGCAAACCCGCGACTTTCCACGGGTTTGGGCAAGACAGTCATGGCCCGCACGATCATCTTGCGCACGAACGGATGTGCAGCCGTGCCATCGAGCAAGGCGTTTCGGGGGGCATACAGTGCCACCCAGAACCGGTCGTGACCATTGAACGACAGATTGTCCGGCAGCCCCGGCAGGTTGTCGATGAACAGGTCATGGGTGCCGGCCTTCGGACCGCTGAGCCAATAACGGCTGATGCGGTAGGCCCCGGTTTCATTGACCAGTACATAGGCATCGTCCGGCCCCAGGGTCACGCCGTTGGCAAACTCCAGCTTATCCAGCACAACCGACGTTTTGCCGGTCTGGAAGTCGTAACGCAGCAGTCGACCGTCGCCGCCGTGTTCGAGCACGGCCTCACCGTCGTGGCCATAACCAAAGCGGCTCGAAGCATCGCTGAAATAAGCGTAGTGACCGGGTTTATCGATGGCCACATCGTCGGTAAAACCGAAGGGAACGCCGCCGGCCTCTGTGGTCAAGGCCACCAGACGCCCCTGGGCGTCGAGGGACAACAAACCTTTGACGGCATCGGCGATCACCAGCAGACCATTGGGATGCCGGGCCAGGCCCAGTGGCCGGCCACCGGTATCGGTCAGGACTTTGGTGGTCTTGCCATCCAGGCTCGTGCGGATCAGGCGACCGTCGTGCAGGCCGGTGATGAGCGTGTCGTTTTCCAGCAACAAGGCTTCCGGCCCGTCGATGTCGGCGGCACCGACGCGTTCCACCCCCTTGAGCCGCTGATTGTCGGCGTAGATTCCGCTGGTGAGGGACGGCGCAGGTTGTGGCGTCCAGGCCACCGGTCGCACTTTGGTCGGCATCAGCAGCAGGAAGGCGCCGATGACGACGATGGCCAGCAACAGACATTTGAAGGTTCTGCTCACGCGCCGACCCCCGTCGCCGCCAGATACTTCTGCGCCATGTCGCGCAACGCCAGCATCGACGCCGCCGATTCCCGATCGATGCGCCGCTTGAGCAACAACCGGTTGGCAATCCGCATCGCCAGACCGCTGAATTGATACTCCAGGGTCCGGACGAAACGCGTGTCGTTGCCCTCGGCATCGCATTCATAGGTCACCACCAGCGACAGGCCATGATCACCCTGGGCCCGGGCGCTCCAGCGCCGTCCGGGCAAGTACTCCGCTACCTCCCAGCGCAAGTGCCCGTCGCGGCCACCAGCGCGGATGTCCTCTTCGAAACGTGCGCCAGCATGCAACGGGCCTTTCGGCCCATCGATATGCAGCGACGACGGATGCCATTGCGGCCAAAGGGTCACGGTGCTGGCGTAGGCCAGTACATTGATCGGGTTTCCGGCAATGACAACCTGATGCTGCATGCGGGTCATGGGCGTTCTCGTCGGGTTGAGCGGCACAGGTTCCGGTTCCCAGTAGAGGGTGCCGAACAGGTAGTCCATCAGCGGGAAAACGATGTTGAAATTACGCTCCTGCATCAGTTCGCGGCGGTGATGCAGTTCGTGCAACCGGCGCATCTGGCGGATCCACGGCAATCGTGTGATCCGGTTGTGCGACGGCAGATGCTCGCAGGCATGAAACACTTCGTAAGTCAGGTAACCGAGGACAAGAAGGCCGCCGACCAATCCGGCGACGTTGGTATTGATGTGCTTGAGCAGCCACCAGAGTGGCAGGGCGACGGCGAGGGTGTGCAGCACGATCAGCCATGCCGGAAACAGTATCACCCGCCAGTCGCGGGCGCTGTCGTAGGTCATGTGGCCGGGGGTGAAAAAGCTGTGGTGGTCGCCGGCGTGGCGGGCATAAAACAGCCGGGCGAAGCCCTTTCTATGATGACCCAGGTGGCGATGCACCCTGTACACGCCGAGGTTGAACAGCAGCAGCGTGACGGGCACCGCCAGCCATTCTGTTGGCCGCACCTGATGTACGGTGCTCCAGAAAGCGCTGATCGCCAGCGCCCCGAACAACAGGACAAAAGCGCCGTGCAGCCAAGGGTTGTAGAGCGGATGAATGTCGGCGCGGTAACGGCTGCGGAATCCTTCGGTGGTCTGCCTCACTGCAATCACCTGTCGTTTTTGTTATCTCTTTCAGATTAGCCGATCCCGGTGAATTGACGGGCCGAACCTTGAGGCCACAACGGCCATGATCCGGTGCAAACCGGTCTCAAGTCAGCGGGTCCCAGCGTTGCGACCAGTCTTCGTCGGAATCGATAACCTCGCGCAGCAGGTCGAAGGCCCGTTGCAGTGTCGGCGAGTCACGATCGCGCGAATAGACCAGATAGGTCGGGTAGTTGAATTCCGGCGCCTTGGGCACCCGTTCCAGGGCGCCGCTATCCAGATAACTTTGCACGACGCGGGTGCGAAAGTAGCCGCTGCCGCCGTTTTCGAGAAGGTACTGCAGGCCCAGCGGGCCAAGATTGAAGCTCAGCGCCGCCTTGGCTTTTTCCGGCAGGGCGGCGTCGTGCTGGCGTCGGAAGTCAGCGCCCCAATCGATGTACACGTAAGGATCTGGCTTGCCGGCCAGGCGCACGAGAATCAGTTTTTCTTCGAGAATCTGCTCAACCTGCAAACGCGGCCAATACTCGGGCTGATACACCAGCGCGGCATCCAGAACGCCCAACTCCAGTTGACGCAGCAGGTTTTCACCGTCACGGATTTCCATGCGCAAGGCGTGGCTGGGGATGTTTTTACGGATTTCGCCGGCCCAACCGAGCATCAGCGGGTTGCACAGGCTCACTTCGCCACCGATGTGCAGCACATCGCGATAGCCCTCGGGCAATGGCAAATCACGCCGCGCGGCTTCCCAGGTTTGCACCAGTTGATTGGCGTACACCACGAACGCTTCGCCATTGGGTGTCAGGCGGGCTCCGGCGCGGTTGCGCACGAACAGGGTACTGCCCAGTTGGCTTTCGAGTTTCTGCACCCGCGCGGTGATCGCGGTCTGGGTGACATGGAGCTTCTCGGCAGCCGCGGCCAGGCTGCCGTGGCGAACGATTTCGAGGAAGGTGCGGGCGAGGTCGATGTCCATGGGGTGGCCGGTGTGGAGATTGCCGACATTGTAAGAGCACCACCGAACCTGTGGCGAGGGGGCAAAAACGACGAATCCCGCCACTAAGGGCGGGATTCGTTTGCGGCCTTGCACGCTCCCGAAGCTCGGGAGCCAGGTGCTTACGACGGGAACAGTTCAGACAGTTTCATCGCCAGCATCATGTCGCCTTCAGCGCGCAGTTTGCCGCCCATGAACGCTTGCATGCCGTCAGTCGAACCGTCGACGATGCCTTCCAGGGTTTCGCCGTCCATCACCAGGGTCACCTGGGCGTCCGGGTTCTCGCCTTCCTGCAGTTCGCAGGTCTGGTCCTTGACGATCAGCGAGAAGTTCTTGGAGTCGTCGATGCGGAAACCGAAGACCAGGTCCAGACCGGCAGCAGCGGCTGGGTTGAACTTGGCTTTCATTGCTTGTACGGCGTCTGCTACGGAGGTCATGGTTCGATCCTTTCTTGGGTAATAAGAGCTGGGTGATTACAGCCAGGGTCACAATAGTCCGGACTCAGCGAAACGTGATGAGTTCCGGGGCCTTCAACAGTTGCAGGTGCGCATGAATGTTGAAGGAAGCCAGGGCCACCTCGCGACCACGAAACTTAAGCTGGTTGAGCGAGGTGTTGACGATTTGCCAGTTCAATTCAAAGGCCTGTCGGGCAGGCATTTGCGTAATCAGGTGGAGCAGGGCAGTAATGGTGCCACCGGACGTGAACACGGCGATTTTCTGGGTGTTGTCGGCCTGGTCGAGGATGCGGTGCAAGCCGGCCTGGACCCGCTCGACAAAGCCCAGCCAGCTTTCCAGGCCCGGGGTGTCAAAGGTGCCGGCGAGCCAGCGTTCGATGATCAGGGCGAAGATACGCTGGAACTCACCACGGTTTTGCGCGGCATTGCGCAGGATGTCCAGGGCTTCGGGTTCGTCCGGCAGCATGGCCGGCAACAGCGCGCGGATCACCGCATCGGCGTCGAACTCGTTGAAGGCGCAGTCGGTTTCCAGGAGCGGCACCGGCAGGCCCACCGCGGCGAATTGTTCCAGCGCGCTGTTGGCCGTGTGTTGCTGGCGGCGCAGGTCGCCCGCCAGGCAGCGGTCGAAGCTGATGCCGAGTTCGGCCAGGTGCCGGCCAAGGATTTCAGCCTGTCGAATGCCGGTCGGCGACAGGACGTCGTAGTCGTCCGCACCAAAAGAGGCCTGGCCATGTCGAATCAAATAGATGCTGCCCACGTCCGCGTCATCCCGGTGCGTTGAAGGTTTGGCGAGGTTATGAGGATGGCGGTGTACTGTCAATTAAAAAACATACGCTTGTTTGAAATGCCCGTTACAGGCCTGCTGCCAGAGGTTTCACGGCTGGTCGCAAGGTCGGCGCATGGGTATGCTGGAGGTATCCCGCGCGCGTTCGAGCCGCGCATCGTTTGAGGAGTCCCCGTGGAGTTTTTTTCCGAGTACGCCATTTTTCTGGCCAAGACCGTGACCCTGGTGATCGCCATTCTGGTGGTCCTGGCCAGTTTTGCGGCCTTGCGCAGCAAGGGACGGCGCAAGTCGTCCGGCCAGTTGCAGGTCAGCAAGCTCAATGATTTCTACAAAGGGCTGCGCGAGCGCCTGGAGCAAACCTTGCTCGACAAGGACCAGCTCAAGGCCCTGCGCAAGACGCAGGCTAAAACCGACAAGAAACAGAAGAAAAAAACCGAGGCCAAACCCCGGGTGTTCGTGCTGGATTTCAACGGCGATATCAAGGCTTCGGCCACCGAAAGCCTGCGCCACGAAATCACGGCCTTGCTGACCCTCGCCACACCGAAGGACGAAGTGGTGCTGCGCCTGGAAAGCGGCGGCGGCATGGTTCACAGCTACGGCCTGGCTTCTTCGCAACTGGCACGCATCCGCGAAGCCGGCGTGCCCTTGACCGTGTGCATCGACAAGGTCGCGGCCAGCGGCGGCTACATGATGGCGTGCATCGGCCAGAAGATCATCAGCGCACCCTTCGCGATCCTCGGCTCGATTGGCGTGGTGGCGCAGTTGCCCAACGTCAATCGCCTGCTGAAAAAGCACGACATCGATTTCGAAGTGCTGACCGCCGGTGAATACAAGCGCACCCTGACCGTGTTTGGCGAAAACACCGAGAAGGGGCGGGAGAAGTTCCAGCAGGATCTGGACATTACCCATCAACTGTTCAAGAACTTCGTGTCGCGCTATCGCCCGCAGCTGGCGATCGATGAAGTGGCCACCGGCGAAATCTGGCTCGGCGTCGCGGCGCTGGACAAGCACCTGGTCGACGAACTCAAGACCAGCGATGAATACCTCGCCGAGCGCGCCAGCAAGTCCGAGCTCTATCACTTGCATTACACCGAACGCAAAAGCCTGCCAGAGCGCATTGGCATGGCCGCCAGCGGCTCGGTCGATCGCGTGCTGCTGAGCTGGTGGAGCCGTTTGACCCAGCAACGCTTCTGGTAAGCCTTTAGCGGGCGTCTGCAACAAGATCAAACCGCGGATTTTTCGCGGTTTTTTTCGCCCGGAATTTCAGGTTTGTCATTTTCCTGTGGCCGCCGCGAAACGTCCTAACYGATCAGCCGAGCATTCCGACTTACGCCTGAGTCGCCGCTGGTTATTCTGGTGATTCCCAATAGTTTGCAATGGAATGCACATGAATAATCACGCCCATGGCGGTGCCCCAACACCCAATGTCCTGATGCACAACGAACTGAAGGCCGCGGTGGAGACCGCACTACCGCAAACTCCCGCTCAGTTTGGCGAGCGCTTGATCAAGGAAAAGTGGGGAGCCGACATTGATCCGCAGGCAGCCCTGCTGGTAACACTCGACTATAACTACCATGGGCATCCTCCAGAGAACGGTATCCATCAGGGGCAGGTGGGGAGTTCCCGCACCCTGATCCAGGCCCTGCTTGGCAATTATCAGACGGTGGGCGACGGGCGCTTCGGCGAAACGGTGTTTGGTCTGTACACACCGCCCGACATCGGGCCGTCGGTGCGCATTGTCGAGAAGGTCGATGAGTTTGCTTATGTGGGCAGCGGTAACCACGACACCTATGAAGGCATTTACCGCGCAACGGTTCCGCAATCCTATGGCCCGCACACGCAAATCAATCTACGGCCTGCCGATTTCAAGCTGTGGGTCTGGGGGTTGTTTCTTTCTGATCGATACCAGGCTTATCTCGATCAGGCCTGGCCGTCGGACGCGGTCATCGCTGCTCCCGGTCCTTATGCCCTGAGGACATCGGTCAAGGTCGCTTTCGTCATGGCGGCCCGGCTGCAATATCAAGAACGGTGCCTGTCTCGAAAGGGGCTGGAACTTGCCATGCAAGCCGCCGGGTTGCCCGCCACGCAGACCTGGGAAGCGCTGACGATCCAGCAATTGCAAGCGCCGACAAAAATGCCTCCGGGTGTCGAGGCGAGTCGGTTGAAACTGTACCGTTATACAGCGACGGATATCTGGTGCTTTCAAGAGCGATCAGGTTCCAGGGTGTTGCTGTACATCCCCGGCAATTCTTCGCCATTGCACGAATTCACCGACAGTCGACAGTTGCGCCAATGGATCGTGGCTCAGGGCAGGGGCGCCGATACGAAACATGCATTGGCGGCTCACTTCACCGAAGAGGATCGAGAGGACGGCACCTTTCATGCGGGTGTACTGACCGCGCTGGAGGGCATGGCGATTTATCCCAAAATGCACAGGCTGACGAAGAATGCCGGGTTCTTCAACGA
>NZ_JBFUIC010000178.1:0-9179 GCF_056402075.1 Pseudomonas sp. P4_C3 | reverse complement strand
CGATAGTTCGGATCGGTGACATAGAGATCGTGCTCGGGCGCCTGGAACAGCGCCCAGAAATTATCGCGGATCACGTCCGTGGCGATCTGCCCGCGGCACACCGGGCCGCGGATAAACGTGCGCACAAAGTACTCGGCGTTATCGAGCATGAACTGATAGCGCGCCTGGGCCGGGATCGCTTCGAAGGTGGCAAACGGGTTGGCCCGGCTCTGCGGCCCGTAGCCCGGCAATGCGTCGACCTGCCAGTTGCCGCTGTAGAGCAGGCTCTTGACCCGCGCCAGTTTCGCCGCACTCAGCGCATAGGTGATGTGGGTCTTGTGCACGATCACGCCCTGCACAGGCCACAAGCGATAGTAAAACTGCGTGCCCGGATCATCGTTCGGGCGACGGGTGTTGATCAGGTCGATCGGCTGGCCGGTCGGGGTGCGCGAACGCACCCACTGGAAGAAATGCCCAGGCTCGCCATCCTTGAAGTAGAGATGGGCGAGGAACCAGTGCTCGAACAGCCAGCGCCCCACCAGGCTTTCCCGGGCTCCCGGGGAATTGAGCAGGTTTTCCCATTGCACCACCTCCAAGGCTTCCCTGGCGCTGGGCGCCAGCGCCTGCTGATCGATCGGCGCGCCTGCCGCCAGCCAGCGTTGCAGCGTCTGGTACTGCTGGTCAGTCAGGCCGGTCACTGCCAGTGGCATGCCTTCTTTCGGGTGCGAAGCGGCGTAGCCGTCGAACTCCGCGGGCATGGCACACATGTTTTCCCGGTTCAGGCCCAGGACGATGTCTTCCGGCAGCTTGGCGCTGGGCTGCAATGGGGTTTTGTGGCCCAGTTCCAGCATCCGCGCCATCAGTGCGGCCTGGCTGCCCCGGGCATCGAGCACCGAATAGAAGCCCTTTTGCTGCCAGGCCTGTTTGCCGGAGGCGTCATAGAACAGTCGGGTCGGCGCAACGGCCTGGCGGCGGTCACCGTCGTAGACCGGGATTTTCGTCGCGCCCCGTGCCGCGCCCTCGCCGCTGCCCAGGTTGAGCTGACAGGCGGCGTCGTTGCAGGCGTGGCAGGCCACGCACTTTTCAGTGAAGATCGGTTGAATGTCGCGGCTGTATGAAATGACAGAAGAAATCGCCGGACTTTGCGCCACAGCGCCCCAGCTTAAAAACAAAAACAATGTGCTGATGACGAAGCGATACGACATGTCCCTGGTCCTGAATCCTGGAAAAACGCCGCGATTCTACCGGTCTGTCATCCTTGCCAACATGAACGATATTCATGCAAATTCGAGTCTTGCTCCAAAAGCGCACAGGTTTGCTATCATCCCGGCCCTTCGTCATGGTCTTACCGAGTAGTCCAAATGTCCGATCGCAGCGCTCGCCTTCAAGCTCTCAAGCACGCCCTCAAAGAGCGCATCCTGATTCTCGATGGCGGTATGGGCACGATGATCCAGAGCTACAAGCTCGAAGAGCAGGATTACCGTGGCAAACGCTTCGCTGACTGGCCGAGCGATGTCAAAGGCAACAACGACCTGTTGGTACTGACTCGCCCGGATGTGATTGGCGGCATTGAAAAAGCCTACCTGGACGCCGGCGCCGACATTCTGGAAACCAACACCTTCAACGCCACCCAGATCTCTCTGGCTGACTATGGCATGCAAGGCCTGGCGTATGAGTTAAACGTAGAAGGCGCACGCCTGGCGCGCAAGGTCGCCGACGCCAAGACCCTGGAAACCCCGGACAAGCCGCGCTTCGTTGCCGGCGTGCTCGGTCCTACAAGTCGCACCTGCTCGTTGTCCCCGGACGTGAACAACCCCGGCTACCGCAACGTGACCTTCGATGAACTGGTGGAGAACTACACCGAATCCACCAAAGGCCTGATCGAAGGCGGCGCCGACCTGATCCTGATCGAAACCATTTTCGACACCCTGAACGCCAAGGCGGCGATCTTCGCCGTCCAGGGCGTGTTCGAGGAGTTGGGCATTGAGTTGCCGATCATGATTTCCGGCACCATCACCGACGCCTCGGGCCGCACCCTGTCGGGCCAGACCACCGAAGCGTTCTGGAACTCCGTGGCCCACGCCAAGCCGATTTCCGTCGGTTTGAACTGCGCCCTCGGCGCCCGCGAATTGCGCCCGTACCTCGAAGAGCTGTCGAACAAGGCCAACACCCACGTTTCCGCGCACCCGAACGCCGGCCTGCCGAACGAATTCGGCGAGTACGACGAATTGCCATCGGAAACCGCCAAGGTCATCGAAGAATTCGCCCAGAGCGGCTTCCTCAACATCGTCGGCGGTTGCTGCGGCACCACGCCGGGCCACATCGAAGCCATCGCCAAGGCTGTGGCCGGATATGCGCCGCGCGAGATTCCGGACATTCCCAAGGCGTGCCGCCTCTCGGGCCTTGAGCCGTTCACCATCGATCGCAGCTCGCTGTTCGTCAACGTCGGCGAGCGCACCAATATCACCGGCTCCGCCAAGTTCGCCCGCCTGATCCGCGAAGACAACTACACCGAAGCCCTGGAAGTCGCCCTGCAGCAGGTCGAAGCCGGCGCCCAGGTGATCGACATCAACATGGACGAAGGGATGCTCGATTCGAAGAAGGCCATGGTGACCTTCCTCAATCTGATCGCCGGCGAACCGGACATCTCCCGCGTCCCGATCATGATCGACTCCTCGAAGTGGGAAGTGATCGAAGCCGGCCTCAAGTGCATCCAGGGCAAGGGCATCGTCAACTCGATCAGCATGAAAGAAGGCGTCGAGCAGTTCATCCATCACGCCAAGCTGTGCAAGCGCTACGGCGCCGCCGTGGTGGTGATGGCCTTCGACGAAGCCGGCCAGGCCGACACCGAAGCGCGCAAGAAGGAAATCTGCAAACGCTCCTACGACATTCTGGTCAACGAAGTCGGCTTCCCGCCGGAAGACATCATTTTCGACCCGAACATCTTCGCCGTGGCCACCGGCATCGAAGAACACAACAACTATGCTGTGGACTTCATCAACGCCTGTGCCTACATCCGTGACGAACTGCCGTACGCCCTGACCTCCGGCGGCGTGTCCAACGTGTCGTTCTCGTTCCGTGGCAACAACCCGGTGCGCGAGGCGATTCACTCGGTGTTCCTGCTGTATGCGATCCGTAACGGCCTGACCATGGGTATCGTCAACGCCGGCCAACTGGAGATCTACGACCAGATCCCGGTGGAGCTGCGCGACGCCGTGGAAGACGTGATCCTCAACCGCACCCCGGAAGGCACCGACGCCCTCCTCGCCATCRCCGACAAGTACAAGGGCGACGGCAGCGTCAAGGAAGCCGAGACCGAAGAGTGGCGCAACTGGGACGTCAACAAGCGTCTGGAGCATGCGCTGGTCAAAGGCATCACCACCCACATCGTTGAAGACACCGAAGAATCACGCCTGTCCTTCAGCCGCCCGATCGAAGTGATCGAAGGCCCGTTGATGGCCGGCATGAACATCGTCGGCGACCTGTTCGGCGCCGGTAAAATGTTCCTGCCTCAGGTGGTGAAATCCGCTCGGGTGATGAAGCAGGCCGTGGCGCATCTGATCCCGTTCATCGAACTGGAAAAAGGTGACAAGCCGCAGGCCAAGGGCAAGATCCTGATGGCGACCGTGAAAGGCGACGTGCACGACATCGGCAAGAACATCGTTGGCGTAGTGCTGGGTTGCAACGGCTATGACATCATCGACCTCGGCGTGATGGTCCCGGCGGAAAAAATCCTGCAAGTGGCCAAGGAACAGAAGTGCGACATCATCGGCCTGTCCGGCCTGATCACCCCGTCGCTGGATGAAATGGTCCACGTCGCCCGCGAAATGCAGCGTCAGGACTTCCACCTGCCGTTGATGATTGGTGGCGCGACCACCTCCAAGGCGCACACGGCGGTGAAGATCGAGCCGAAGTACAGCAACGACGCGGTGATCTACGTCACCGACGCCTCCCGCGCCRTGGGCGTGGCGACCCAGTTGCTGTCCAAGGAACTCAAGGCCGGCTTCGTCGAGAAAACCCGCCTGGACTACATTGAGGTTCGCGAGCGCACTGCCAACCGCAGCGCCCGCACCGAACGCCTGAGCTACGGCGCGGCCGTCGCCAAGAAGCCGCAATTCGACTGGGCGAGCTACACGCCGGTCAAACCGACTTTCACCGGTACGCGGGTGCTGGACAACATCGACCTCAACGTTCTGGCCGAATACATCGACTGGACGCCGTTTTTCATATCCTGGGACCTGGCCGGCAAGTTCCCGCGCATCCTCCAGGACGAAGTGGTCGGTGAAGCCGCCACCTCGCTGTACAAAGATGCCCGGGAAATGCTCACCAAACTGATCGACGAGAAACTGATCAGCGCCCGCGCGGTGTTTGGCTTCTGGCCGGCCAACCAGGTGCATGACGACGACATCGAGCTCTATGGCGATGACGGCAAGCCAATGGCCAAGCTGCACCACTTGCGTCAACAGATCATCAAGACCGATGGCAAGCCGAACTTCTCCCTGGCCGACTTCGTGGCGCCCAAAGACAGTGAAGTGACCGACTACGTGGGTGGCTTCATCACCACCGCGGGGATCGGTGCCGAAGAGGTCGCCAAGGCCTATCAGGATGCGGGCGACGACTACAACTCGATTATGGTCAAGGCCTTGGCCGACCGCTTGGCCGAGGCCTGTGCCGAGTGGCTGCACCAGCAGGTGCGTAAAGACTACTGGGGTTATGCCAAGGATGAGGCGCTGGATAACGAGGCACTGATCAAGGAGCAATACACCGGCATCCGTCCGGCACCGGGCTACCCGGCCTGCCCGGACCACACCGAGAAAGCCCAGCTGTTCAAGCTGCTGGACCCGGAAGCGGAAGAACTCAAGGCCGGCCGCAGCGGTGTGTTCCTCACCGAGCACTACGCGATGTTCCCGGCGGCAGCGGTCAGCGGCTGGTACTTCGCTCACCCGCAGGCGCAGTATTTCGCCGTGGGCAAGATCGACAAGGATCAGGTGCAGAGTTACACCTCGCGTAAAGGTCAGGAGCTGAGCGTAACCGAGCGTTGGCTGGCGCCGAACCTGGGTTACGACAACTAAGATCAAGCAAAATCAAAAGATCGCAGCCTTCGGCAGCTCCTACAGGTGTACACATAACCCTGTAGGAGCTGCCGAAGGCTCGGGCCGCGTTCGGACGATCTTTTTTGTATTGTCTATGCTTACCTCTGACACAGGGTGACGAGGAATTTATGGACGATCCAGCCGACAACAACAAACCGCCCACTTTCTGGCAGATGCTGCAGAGCGTCATGGCGGCGGCGTTCGGAGTACAGAGCGGGAAGAACCGGGCGCGCGACTTCACTCACGGCAAGCCGAGTCATTTCGTGATTCTGGGCATTCTGTTCACGGCAGTGTTCGCGTTGACACTGTTTGGCATCGTCAAACTGGTGTTGCACCTGGCGGGTATCTGAACCGACTCAGTGCATCAGGGCTTGCAGGCCGAACGGGTAGCGCCAGGACGTCGGTCGCCCCTTGGCCGAGAGTTTCTGGAAATCCACACCGTAATCCTGAGTTGAGCTCAAAGCCAGCAATCGCTTGGCTTGTGCGTGATCGATCAGCTGCAACAACGGAATCTGCCGGTCGCGCCCACCGTACTGGCTGACATCCACCCCCTGGTCGTAGTCATGCAGTTGCACCAGCGCCCAACCACCCAGAGTGAAGTGGCCGCCCAACAGCACACTCAACCGCCCATCCAACAGCGCCTGTAACGCGGCCGGTGAATTGTTGATGGCGCTGAACAGCACGTCCTTGCCGGGCTGGCCTCCGGTTTCGGCATAAGCCTGCATGGCGCCAAAGGCCATTTCATCGTTGGCCGACCAGACCAGCGACGTTTGCGGATAACGCTTGAACAATAACCTGGCCTGTTCATAGGCGCGCTCGCGGGTCCAGCTGCCATAGACCAACTGGCGCAACCGCACTTCAGGGTGTTCGGCCAATGCCCGCATCATGCCCTTCTCACGCTGTTGCGCGGCTGGCGTGTTCTTCAGGCCGGAAAAGGCCACCAGATCAATGGCCTGACCGGGCGCGACCGGGCGATGCAGGCGAATCAGCTGCTTGAGCATCAAGTAGCCGCCCTCCTCATTGTTGGGCACCAGGCTGCCCAACCAGTCGGAATACTTGTCCGGCTGAGCGCCGAGCAAGCGCACCTGGTCTGCGGTCAGGCCGTTGTTGACCAGAAACAGCTTCACACCGCTGCCTTGAGCCAGACGCAGGATTTCGGGCGCAACGTACAGTTCGTTGACGAACACCAGATAGTCCGGTCGATTCGGCCCTTGCAGGGCTTCGCGGGCCTGTTTGAGTGTGGTTTCAGCGTTTCGCTCGGAATACTGGATGTGCAAATCCATGCCAAGGTCCTTGGCCGCGGCCTGCATGAATTGCGAGTAACTGACCCAGAACGTCTCTTGGGTGGTCCCTGGATTGAGGAACAATACGGACGCCGCCTGGACACACGGTGCCCAGACCGTAGCCAGCGCCAGCACGGCACCACAGAAAAGTTTTAACATCGATCGTCCGAGCCCCCGCAAATTCGCCGCGGATTATATCCAGCGAACCTCCGTAAAACGGCGATTTTTCCGGTTTTTGTCAGACAATCGTCGGAACCGGGCCCGGACGGGGTCGTTTACTGATGGCTGACCCAGAAAACCGCCGTCCCCACGACCAGAATGATCAGGAACAAAATTGCCCAGGCATCAACGGTGCTATCGCTTTTCCGTGCTTTGGTTGGGTTGCTCATTGCATCGCCTCTTGTCGGTTTTATCGGTGATTGCATAAAGACTCGAGCAGAGTAAAGACGACGATTGCCCGCACCACAAACAGGGGCTTTGCAACAAAGATTCTCATTAGGCGATTTGGTTCTTTACATATGCTCAAACATCACTTTTACGCATAACTGCAAACTGGTATCTTGCCCCGGCTCCGTTGGGAGTGCGCGGCCGTGCGCGCAGAATTGCCGAGGTTTCATCGGACGCCAGCAAGCCAAAAAACGCCGCTGTTTCCGACCGGCCCAAGCCTGAGAACAGGACTTATATGTACGTATACGACGAATACGATCAGCGGATCATCGAGGACCGCGTCAAGCAGTTCCGTGATCAGACCCGACGCTATCTGGCAGGCGAGCTGAGCGAAGAAGAATTCCGCCCCCTGCGCCTGCAAAATGGCCTTTATATCCAGCGCTTCGCGCCGATGTTGCGAGTCGCCGTGCCTTACGGCCAACTGACTTCGCGCCAAGTGCGAATGATGGCCAAAATTGCCCGCGACTACGACAAGGGCTATGCCCACATCAGTACCCGGCAGAACGTGCAGTTCAACTGGCCGGCCGTGGAAGACATTCCGGACATCCTGGCTGAACTGGCGACCGTGCAGATGCATGCGATCCAGACCAGTGGCAATTGCCTGCGCAACGTCACCACCGACCAGTTCGCCGGTGTGGCCTTCGATGAGCTGACCGACCCGCGCCCATGGTGCGAGATCGTCCGCCAGTGGACCACGTTCCACCCGGAATTCGCTTATCTACCGCGCAAGTTCAAGATCGCCGTCAACGGTTCTACCTCCGACCGCGCCGCCATCGAAGTCCACGACATTGGCCTTGAACCGGTGCACAACGCCGCCGGCGAACTGGGTTTCCGCGTGCTGGTCGGTGGTGGCCTGGGCCGTACGCCGGTCGTGGGCGCGTTCATCAATGAATTCCTGCCGTGGCAAGACCTGTTGAGCTACCTCGACGCCATCCTGCGGGTCTACAACCGCTATGGCCGTCGCGACAACAAGTACAAGGCGCGGATCAAGATTCTGGTGAAAGCGCTGACGCCTGAAGTCTTCGCGCAAAAAGTCGATGCGGAAATGGAACACCTGCGCGGTGGCCAGACCACATTGACCGAAGCCGAAGTGCAACGCGTCGCCAAACATTTCGTCGACCCGGACTACAAGGCGCTGGACAACCAGACCGCCGCCCTGGCCGAGCTCGACCAGCAGCATCCGGGCTTTGCCCGCTGGCGCGTGCGCAATACCCTGGCCCACAAGAAGCCGGGCTACGTGGCCGTGACCTTGTCCCTCAAGCCTACCGGCGTTGCACCGGGCGACATCACCGACAAACAGCTCGACGCAGTGGCCGACCTGGCCGACCGTTACAGCTTCGGTCAACTGCGCACCTCTCACGAGCAGAACATCATCCTGGCCGACGTCGAGCAGGACAAGCTGTTCACCCTGTGGGGCGAATTGCGCGAGCAAGGTTTCGCCACGCCGAACATCGGTTTGCTGACCGACATCATCTGCTGTCCGGGCGGCGACTTCTGCTCCCTGGCCAACGCCAAGTCAATCCCGATCGCCGAGTCGATCCAGCGCCGCTTCGACGACCTGGATTACCTGTTCGACATCGGCGAGCTGGACCTGAACATCTCCGGTTGCATGAACGCCTGTGGTCACCACCACGTCGGCCACATCGGGATTCTCGGGGTGGACAAGAAAGGCGAGGAGTTCTACCAGGTTTCCCTCGGCGGCAGCGCCAGCCGTGACGCCAGCCTGGGCAAGATCCTCGGCCCGTCCTTTGCCCAGGAAGCCATGCCTGACGTGATCGAAAAGCTGATCGACGTGTACATCGAACAACGTACCGAAGACGAACGCTTCATCGACACCTATCAGCGTATTGGCATCGACCTCTTCAAGGAGCGTGTCTATGCAGCGAATAATTAAGAACAACGAGGTCGTCGACGAGACCTGGCACCTGCTGCCCAAGGATTTCAACATCGACGAGATCAGCAACTGTGACGACCTCATCGTGCCGTTGCAGCTGTGGCGCGAACACAGTCGTATGCTCCTGGCCCGCGACGGCGGCCTGGGCATCTGGCTGGACGCCGATGAAGAAGCCGAGGAAATCGGCGAAGACGTGGCTCAGTTCCAGGTCATTGCCCTGAACTTCCCGGCATTCACCGACGGCCGCAACTACTCCAACGCCCGCCTGCTGCGTGACCGTTACGGTTTCAAGGGCGAATTGCGGGCCATTGGCGACGTGCTGCGTGACCAGTTGTTCTACATGCATCGCTGTGGTTTCGACGCGTTCGCCATTCGCGCCGACAAAGACCCGCACGAAGCCCTTGAAGGCCTCAAGGACTTCTCGGTGACCTACCAGGCCGCTACCGACGAACCGCTGCCGCTGTTCCGTCGTCGTTGATGTCC
>NZ_JBFUIC010000177.1:0-9187 GCF_056402075.1 Pseudomonas sp. P4_C3 | reverse complement strand
GGTTTCCGGGGTTGCAGCAACCCGTGTTTCACCGGTCTGGGTTTCGAGAGGAACACCAATGTGCACGTCAAATCTCCTGCGTGATCTTATTGAGTAAACCCATGCACTACGGATGAATGGGGCGGCAGGGACGGCCGATCAGCACGATTGCGCCAAATCGGAACGATCAATCATTCGAACACTGGCAAAAGTCGATTCGTTTCGTGCCTGGTCGAGCGCTGTCAGTGGTCTGGTCGATGACTGCTGCGTAGTCGCAAGCGTTGCCGCTATGCGACTCATTTCAGAGCCGGAACGCTCGTCGCTGGGTGGAACACCAAAGTACTCGCGATAGCATTTGGAAAAGTGGGGTGTGGACACGAAACCGCATACATACGCCAACTCAATGATCGACAATGATGTTTGCTTAAGCAGTTGTCGCGCTCGAACAAGACGTAACCTCATGTAGTAGCGCGACGGCGTACAGTGAAGGTATTTCTGAAATAGCCGCTCTAGCTGTCGACGTGACAGATCAACGTATTCTGCAAGGTTATCCAGGTCGAGCGGTTCCTCGAGGTTGGCCTCCATCAACGCAACGATCTCCTGCAGCTTGGGCTGCTGAGTTCCCAGCACATGTCTGAGGGGGACGCGCTGATGGTCCTGTTCGTTGCGTATGCGCTCGTAGACAAACATTTCCGAAATGGCAGCAGATAATTCACGACCATGATCGCGACCGATCAGGTGCAACATCATGTCCATAGGGGCCGTTCCGCCGGAGCTTGTGAAGCGGTTTCGGTCGAGGGTGAACAGACTCGCACTGATGCTGACTCGCGGAAATGCTTCCTGCATGGCGGCCAGAAACTCCCAGTGCACACTGCACTCATAACCATCGAGCAGCCCGGCTTTGGCCAGTGCCCAACTGCCCGTGCACACGCCTCCCAGCCGTCTGGATTGACGCGCAAGGGCTTGCAGCCAGGTAATGTGCTCGCGGGTAATCACGCTCTGGATTCCAACACCGCCGCACACGATTACAGTGTCCGCCACTAATGGATTGCTCCACGAACCGTCCGGCGTAATCGGCACGCCGTCACTGGCCCAGACAGGCTCTCCACCGGGGCTGAACGTATGCCAGCGATATAGCTCTCGCCCCGACAACTGATTGGCCATGCGCAGTGGCTCTACGGCTGACGCCAGGGAAATCAGTGTGAATTTATCCAGCAGCAGAAAACCAACTGATTTTGTAGTGGTACCGTCAGAAACGGTGGAGTTCGATGACATCGGAGGTCATGTCCTCACAAAGAGCGATTACGGCCGCAGACACAGGCGCTTGTAATACCCCCCCCCAGCCTCGGCGTAGGGAGTATCAGGTTCGGCGCAATTACCTCCCTGGGTTTATCCCACCGACGTCGCCCTTGCATCCCGCGCAGGCTGACGCGATGTCACCAGACCGATAAAGGAAATCGCCAGCGCCAGGCCAATGGTCGAGCTCACTTCGCTACGGTGTTCTGGGGTGATCATCATGACCGCCAACGCTGCGCAAATGAACGCGATCACCAGCCATGTGAGCCACGGGAATAGCCACATGCGAAAGGCCAGTTCGACATTCTGCCGATGTAGCATCCGGCGCATACGCAGCTGCGACACCGCAATGGCCAGGTACACCAGCAAGGCAATCGCACCGGAGCTGGCCAGCAGGAAGTCAAACAGCCCGGCGGGCATGAAGTAGCTCCACACGGTGATCGCTGCGCCCAGCACGGTGCTGGCGATGACTGCTGCCCGCGGCACGCCTTCGGAGGAGGTCGCCTTCAGCGCCTTCGGCGCATCGCCACGACGGCCCAGCGAGTACAGCATTCGCGAGGCAATGTAGATCGAGGAGTTCATGCAACTGGCCACGGCGATCAGCACCACTACGTCCACCATGAACTTGGCGTGCGGAATGTTCATGATTTCCAGTGCCCGCTGGTAGGAGCCTACCTGGGCCAGCAGCGGATCGTTCCAGGGCACCACGGAGATGACCACGAAAATCGACAACAGGTAGAACACGCCGATGCGCCAGATCACCGAACGCGTGGCTTTGGCAATGTTCTGCGACGGGTTGTCGGATTCGGCGGCGGCGATGGTGACCGCTTCAGTACCAATGAAGCTGAACATGATGGTGATGAAAGCGCCGACTACCGCCGACAGGCCGTTGGGGGCAAATCCGCCATGCTCGGCCATCAGTCCGCTCAATCCGCTGACTTCCCGATCGGGCACCCAGCCCATCAGCACGGCAAAACCCACGCCGATGAAACCGATGATCGCCACCACCTTGGCCATGGCGAACCAGAATTCGAATTCGCCGTACTTGGAGACACTGAACAGATTGGTGATCACCAACGCAATGATCGACACCAGGGCGAACAGCCAGGCATCGATCTGGGGAAACCATTGGTTCAACACATGGCCGGCGGCCAGTGCTTCAATAGGGATCACCAGCACCCAGAACCACCAGTAGAGCCAACCGATGGTGAAGCCTGCCCAACGACCTATTGCCTGGTCGGCATAGGTGGAGAACGAACCGGTGTCCGGGTTGGCCACCGCCATTTCACCGAGCATGCGCATGACCAGAACGACGAGCAGGCCTGAGAATAGATAGGCCAGGAGGACGGCCGGCCCGGCAGCGGCAATGGCATGTCCTGAGCCAACGAATAAACCGGCGCCGATGATACCGGCGATTGACAGCATTGTGACGTGACGAGGCTTGAAGCCCTGCGCCAATTGGCCATACGAATCCTTGGAGCTCGGGCTAATCATTGGTTTTACTCTTTGGCGATCGACATTCAAGCGTTCTGAGTGAGGGGTAGGCGATCAGGGGCTTGCTGTTGCCCCTCCTGAAAGCGACAGTCCTCAACGCTACTGTTCTATAAGCTCTGTCACCGCGATGTGGCCACCGCAGTGAAAAGTTGCGCCACCTTACCCGGCTTGTCCGACAATCCAGATACCTGATCGCGCCACCTCCGTGCCTGATATCGACACGGGAAAACTTTGCACTCGTCGTTGATGCCGAGGTTTTGGCAGCCGCGCGCGATCAAGGAAAAACTCACGTTATCGGAGTATTGAATGCCGATGTCGCTCCTGAAAGAGATCGTTTCGCTGCCGCAACTGACCTGAATCTGCGCAATCGCAGCCATTAAAAAAAGCGGCCCTTTGGCACCGATAACATCGTTTCTCGGCGGCGCTGCTTTTCACTATATTGGCCGCCAGATCCGGTGAGTGACTCAACATTCGCCACCCTCAGTGCGAGTAGTCTTTATGAATAAAAAACCAGGCAGCGCAGGGTTTGTTAATGCGGGTGCGGGAACCCGTGCAGTGTGGGGCGGGGAGCAAGTCAGGCATCCCTACAACGCCACTCAAACGCCCATCGTGGTCAGTGCCGCCTATGGTTATGACGACATCGATGTCTGGTACGACGTTGCGTTGGGCAAGGCGCCCGGCTTTATTTACAGCCGCATGAGCAACCCGACAGTCGAGACCCTCGAGGCAAAGATTCGCGAGTTGGAGCAGGCCGAATCTGCCGTGGCGTTCAGCAGCGGGATGGCAGCGATCAGCAGTGTGCTTTACACCTTCCTGGCCCATGGCGATCGGGTGGTGTCGACCAGGGACAGCTATGGTGGCACCAACAAGATTTTCGAAGAGTTCCTGCCGCGCACCGGTGTGAACGTGACGTTGTGCGAGACGTTCGATCACGAAGAAATCGAATGCGAAATCGCCAAAGGTTGCCAGTTGGTGTATCTGGAAACACCGACCAACCCGACGCTGAAAATACTCGATATCGAGCGTCTGGTGGCTGCGGCCAAGCGCGTCGGTGCCATTGTGGTGGCGGATAACACCTTCGCCACGCCATTGAATCAGAACCCGCTGGCGCTGGGTGTGGACGTGGTCATTCACAGTGCCACCAAGTTTCTCAGCGGCCACGGCGACGTGCTTGGCGGCCTGGTGTGCGGTAGTGAATCACTGATGGGCAAGGTGCGTCATTACCGGGAAATCAACGGTGCGACGCTCGACCCGTTCTCCGCCTACATGATCATTCGCGGCATGAAAACGTTGGTGCTGCGCATGCGTCAGCAGCAACGCAGTGCCCGTGCTCTGGCAGAGTATCTTTGCGTCGAACCCTTGGTGGAGTCGGTCAATTATCCCGGCTTGCCCGGCCATCCGAATCATGCGGTGGCGTGCGCGCAAATGTCCGGTTTCGGTGCAATCGTCAGTTTTGTCGTGGTGGGCGGCATGGACACGGTCAAGGTGCTCTTGCCACGACTGCAATTCGCCCACTGCGCGGGCAATCTCGGTGCGGTGGAAACCATCTACGGTCCGGCCCGTACCACCAGCCATGTCGAGAACACGCTGGAGGAACGCCTGGCCCTGGGTATTTCCGAAGGGCTGGTGCGGATCTCTGTCGGCATTGAAGACACCGACGATCTGCTCGACGACCTGAAACAGGCGTTCGCATTTGTCAGGGAGGCGGGCAACGGACCCGCACAAGCAAACACGCAGCTTTCAATCAATGAAAGTTGCGCCGAAGTTGCAAACTGAAGCGTTAGCGTTAAACCTCACTGCAAGGATGTGAGTGGGGCGTTCATGAAGTGGAATAATAATAAAACTTAGTGGCGATCTGTTTTTTCTCTGCCCAGTCAGTCATCGCAGACGTTAATTCGAGCCCTAATAACTTTCATGAGAACAACCATGTCCATAAAAGAAGAACAACTTCATTCGCGTTCCGGTTTTAAACAGGAGATGCAAACACGGCATATTGTCATGTTGGCATTGGGCGGCGTCATCGGCACCGGACTGTTTCTCACGTCCGGGTACACGGTTAACCAGGCCGGTCCCTTGGGCGCGGTGATCGCTTACATCATCGGCGCGCTCATGGTTTACATGGTGATGATGTGCCTGGGCGAACTGGCGGTACAGATGCCGGAAACCGGTTCATTCAGTACGTACGCCACCCGTTTTCTCGGGCCTGGTACCGGCTATACCGTGGCTTGGCTGTATTGGCTGACCTGGACGGTGGCCATCGGTTCTGAATTCACCGCCGCCGGTATCTTGATGGCGCGTTGGTTCCCGGATACACCGGTATGGATCTGGAGTGCGCTATTTGCGGGCCTGGTGTTTCTGACCAATGTGATTTCGGTGCGTTTGTTCGCGGAGACCGAGTTCTGGTTGTCTCTGGTTAAAGTGGTGACCGTCATCGTGTTTCTGATGATCGGCGGTGGCGCGATTCTCGGTCTGCTGCACATCGATCAGGGCCACAGTATCGGGCTGAGCAACTTCACTCGCGAAGGACTTTTTCCTACCGGAGTCATGCCTATAGCAATGACGTTACTGGCGGTGTCTTTTGCGTTCTCCGGCACTGAGTTGATCGGTATTGCCGCTGGGGAAACCAAGGACCCGCAGCGCAACGTGCCGCGTGCCATTCGTACGACGGTGCTGCGCCTGGCGATCTTTTTCGTGGGGACCATTTTCGTCCTGGCGACGCTATTGCCTCGAGAGCAGGCCGGCCTGGTAGAGAGTCCATTCGTCACTGTATTTACCTACATCGGGATTCCCTATTCGGCAGACATCATGAACTTCGTGATCATCAGTGCCTTGCTGTCGGCCGCCAACTCCGGTTTGTATGCCGCGTCACGGATGCTCTGGACGCTGAGTGACCAGGGTCACCTGCCCAAGCGGTTCTCGGCCCTGACTCGCATGGGTACGCCGCTCAACGCCATTATCGTCAGCATGGCGGGTGGGGCTGCCTCGTTGCTCAGTAGCGTGTTTGCCGCCGACACCATCTATCTGGCGCTGGTGTCGATCTCCGGATTGGCGGTCGTGGTGGTCTGGATGAGCATCGCTGCGAGCCAGATTGCTTTTCGCCGTCACTATGTGGCCAACGGCGGTGACATCCGCGACTTGAAATTCCGTGTCCGGGGTTATCCATGGGTGCCGCTGGGAGCGCTGGTCTGCTGCAGTCTGGCGTGTGTCGGGATTGCGTTCGATCCGGAGCAGCGAGTGGCGTTGTACTTCGGTTTGCCTTTCATCGCCTGGTGCTATTTCGTGTATTACATTACCCGCAAAAGCCGCGAGCGACGCTTGTCGGTTGCCCCCTTGGCACAACCGTCCGACGCGTTCTAGTCAGCGTCGACGGGATGGGCAAGCGTGCTCGGTGGAGGGGGCGTCCAAGAGGTTCAAGCCATGAAGCAAAAGACGCTACCCCCATTGAACTGGCTGCGGGCATTCGAGGTGTCTGCCCGCTGTTTGAACTTCACCCATGCTGCCGAAGAGCTGTTTTTGACCCAGGGGGCAGTCAGTCAGCAGATCCGCCAACTGGAAAGCCATCTTGGAGTGGCACTGTTCAAGCGCTTGCCCCGTGGCTTGGGACTGACCGAGGAAGGCCAGGCGTATCTGCCGGTGGTGCAGGATGCGATCACGCGACTGGCAGTGGGGACCAACGAAATTTTTGGCCAGCACAAACGTCGGCCGATCAAGGTGCGTGGCAGCCTGGCGTTCTTCGTGCATTGGCTGGCGCCCAAGCTGGCAGGGTTCAGCCAGGCGCATCCGCATGTCGATATCCGCTACATCAGCAATATCTGGGTCAAGGAACTGGACGGGGAGGATGACATGGAGATTCGCTGGGGCCACGGTCAATGGCCCGGCCTGGTGTCGCAGCGCCTGACCTGGGACACGTTGTTCCCGGTCTGCTCGCCGGACCTGATGGCAAGGTCGCCGCTGACGGTACCTGCGGACGTGTCGCACCATTCGCTGTTGCATGTCCTGGGCTACGAAGAGGGTTGGGGTTACTGGTTGAACATGGTCGGTGCGGACACCGTCGATTTCTCGACCGGCATGCAGTTCGACACATTGATCTGCACTTTGCGCATGGCCGAGTTAGGGCAGGGGATCGCCCTGGCGCGGTCCTCGATGGTGGAGGAGATGYTTCAGGATGGACGATTGGTCGAACCCTTTACCCAGCGTATCGAAGCCAGCGAGTCTTTTTACCTTGTGCGCGGTTCCGGGGCCGAGCAGCACCCCGACGCGGTGATGTTTTCCACCTGGCTGGTCGAGCAGGCACATCGTTTCAAATGAATGGCCGGAGCCAACCATGCGTTATGTGAGTACCCGAAATTCGGCCGTGCAGGTCGACTTCGAACAGGTCGTATTGTCTGRCATTGCCGAGGACGGTGGGCTGTTCGTACCGCTCGAACTGCCGCTGTTTGAATCGCAGGATATCGCCAACTGGTCGACCTTGCCCTATGACGAACTGGCCTACAGGGTGATCAGTCCGTTTGTGGGCGAGGCGATCCCCGAGACAGACCTCAAGCGCATGCTCAAAGAGGCTGGCAGTCAATTCAGCCATCGTTCCCTGGCGCCTTTGCATCAGGTCGATCGTAACGAGTGGGTGCTGGAACTGTTCCACGGGCCGACTCGTTCCTCAAAGGATTTTGCCGCGCAGTTGCAGGCGCGGCTGGTGCCGTATTTTCTGCACAAGCGCGGGCGTCGTGGGGTGGTGATCGGTGCCACAAACGGCGATACCGGGCTGGCGGCCATCGAGGCGTTCAAGCACTGTGAGGACACCCCCGTGGTGGTGTTTTACCCAGAGAAGGGCGTACCCCTGGACCAACTCCAGCATCTGCGAGCAGCGGCGCACCCAAGGGTTCATCAGTTTGCGGTGAATGGCAGCTTCGACGATTGCCAGACCATCGTCACCCGGCTGTTCCGACAATGGCCGTATGCGCAGCACGAGGCGATCAGTTTCAACTCGAGTAACTGGGTCAGTGTGTTGGCGCAACTGGTGTTTTATTTCCACGCCGTGTTGCAACTGGGGGGTGGTCAACGTCCGATCGGTTTCAGTGTGCCGGCGGCGAGTTTTGCCGAGGTGTACGCAGGCTACATCGCGCAAAAAATGGGCCTGCCGATCACCCAGATGATTGTTGCGACCAACCAGAATGACGCGTTGCATCAGTTGTTTCAGAAGAACCACTACAGCAGGTCACGAGCCAACAAGACGCTTTCGCCTGCCATGGACCTGTCGATCTTTTCCAATCTGGAACGGTTTCTCTGGGAGCTCTACGGGCGTGACGACCAGGCGGTGTGTGCCCTGATGGAGGGGTTCGAGTCCAGCGGCGAGATGGTCATCGCCAACGAGTTCTGGTTGCAGGCGCGGATGATCATCGACTCCTATGCGGTCAGTGATGAGCAGACGCTGACGGAAATCACCTCGCTGTATCGTGACACTGGATACGTCATCGACCCGCATACAGCCACTGGTGTGCTGGCCGCCCGGTTGTATCGGCGAAGCCTGGTGGCGCCCATGGTGACCCTGGGGGAAATCTCACCGGTCAAGTCGGCGGCACTGCTTGGCGAGTTGGGCATCAGTTTGGCGGGATCGCAACCTGAGGTCGCGACGCAAGGACAGGCGCAGGTTTACCGGATTCAACCGGACGATCTCGACACCATCCATGAGCTGCTCAGCGCGCTGTGAAGGCGCGGCAACAGGAGGCCAAGTGAAGCGAATTCTGGACCCCCTCGATGAACACATCATCGCGGAGCTACAGCTCAATGCCAGGGCTGCACATGCCGAGCTGGCAGCCAAGGTCAATCTGTCACGCAATGCGGTGCGCCAACGTATAGAAAGACTTGAACGCGACGGGGTAATACAGGGATATACGGTACGCACGGGGGAGGGGCGACAAGCCACTTCGAACATCAACGCGGTGATTTTCGTTTACCGCTACGACCGGATGCGGGGTGCGGAAGTGCTGCAAGCGCTGCGGGCCATTCCGGAAGTCATTCAGTGCGATGTCATGAGCGGTGAATTCGACCTGATGCTGCGGGTGGGTGCTGCGAGTCCGCAGCGGGTGCACAAGGTCTGGACTGAAATTGCCGCGTTGCCCGGGGTGGAAAATACCGTGACCTCCTTTGTGCTGTCGTCTGTCGTATAGCCCATTTTTCTTACCGCTGAAAGCCAACGTGTGTTGGCTTTTATGCGTGCGCCAGGCATGGCACTCTCACCCGTTTCATCCCAATGTTGCCAGGGCAAAAGCAACCATGTCCCCACCGCTATCGCGAGCAGGCTCGCTCCTACAGTTTTGATCTTCAGTGACCGCCAATCCCACGGTCGGCCACAATCCCTGTGGGAGCGAGCTTGSTCCGGGCGGCGTTCCGACGATGGCGGCGTGACAGTCAATAGAGATGG
>NZ_JBFUIC010000176.1:0-9191 GCF_056402075.1 Pseudomonas sp. P4_C3 | reverse complement strand
GAACGACGCCAATCTGGCCGGCGCACTGGCAGAAGCACATGTAACACGAGGCGTTCGCCGCCTAAGCACCCTACGACTACAACAAATGGCAGAAGGCGACTAATGAATGGAACGAAACTTGCTGAATTATTCGCTCGCTATGCAGCTCGGTGTCGCATACCCCGTCGACTGCAGGCACCGCATTGTCTTCTCTGAGTCATGAGGTAGAGCCATGGCTAACGAAATGTCAGCAAACGAGTTGTCCCAATGTGCCACGTTGATCAACGCTTCCATTAGTAACGTATTCAAGGGGCTCAACGATATGAGCGCCCAAGTATTGAGCATTTGGGAACATCTGTGTTGCAACACGAAGCACCCCAGCCAAGGCGACCTCAAGCCATTGCTGCCGATAATCCGACAGATCCTGAACTCGGAGAGCCTCAAGTTTCATGGCGCCGGAGTTGTCTTCGCTCCTGGTGAGCTGGAAGATCGCGAGATGCATCTGGAGTGGTGGTGCCGAACCCAAAAAGAAGAGATCCAGCCTCTGACACTGAATTTTAATAGCCGTAGCGACCGCTTTTACGATTACCTGCACATGCCTTGGTACACTCGCCCCCAGCAAACCCGGCAGCCCTCCATAGACGGCCCGTTTGTGGATTTGTACGGCACGGAGCAGTACATCGTTGCCTTCTCGGTTCCTATCTTTTTCGCAGATCGCTTCATTGGTGTGGCCGCTGCCGATATTTCTCTGCACTCCTTGGAACCCTTGCTCGTACGCAGCCTCATGCGGGTCAGTAACGAGGCGTTGTTGCTCAATGCCGAAGGTAGAGTGCTGGCGGCTAACACACCGAGTTGGCTGGCCGGTGATTTGATCCGAGGCACCCTGAGCCTGGACAAAGAACAGGGTCGCGTCCTGAGCCTTATCGACACATCGTCATATTGGAGCGTCGTGGAGCGGCCTGTCCCAAGGTTTTGATCAAGACTCCATCTTGGTTTGAAGAACCAAATCTCAACCCATTCGCTTCAGGAAGAATCCTGTCGAATGAAAGCTCCAGCCATGGATGGCTGAAGGTCGCCTCGCACTGCATTACTGAAAAGCGCCCCCCATCCAGCCGCCTTCCCGTCAGGCTATTGCACAAGAACCAACTCAACAGACTTGGCAAGGCTGTGCTCGCTCACCGCGACAATGGAAGAACACCACCTCTAGAAGGACTGTCATTTCCGTAGCCGCAGGTGGTCGCGCAGCCACTGAGGTTCTTCGCGAAGCCCCGGGGACAACAGAAACAAGAGCTTTGACGCTTCATGCCAAACTGTCGGGTCTGTCTAAAACCCGCGCCGCGATCAGGCCATTTTTCGAAGAATGGAGCCAGAAGGTTGTGCTCAAATCGAAGCCGCAGCGATGGACATGAATACAGCTTTTGACCTGGAGATTAGCCAGCATTGCCTGAAAGCGCGGGAGGTCTACGACCTTTTCCACGTGGTCATCAAATATGGCCGAGAAATGATCAATCGGGTGCGAGTCGACGAGACCAATCGACTGCATCACGACAAACCAGCCAGCCCTATAGGTTATCAAGCAAGCCCGCTGGTTACTGCTGCGCAATCCAGAGAACCTGAAGAAGCCGGAACAACAGGTTCATCTAGAGGCATTATGAGCAGGGTTCGTTGGCCGATGCACACCGGTCAATTAGAAGGAATAAATATCGAATCATGGTCATCAAGCGAATGGCGTACGGCTACCGGGACAGCAATTCTTTTTCATGAAGTTCAAGAACGTCTTTCCCGGAAATCCGTGAAGTACCATTTTTTACCCGCGAAACAAAGGTGGTGGCGCGACCAGTACCTGGGCCGCGCCGATGATCAATACATCTTTATGACGCCGAGACGCACTATCAGGAGTTGTGCGTGTAGCCTTCCCACTGATGCCACAGGCTTTGATTGACACCCAGGCCGAACCAGCGGTCCGTGTCGTCGAGTGCGCGGCTGAAAATATCGACCACGAGCTTTATTTCTTCTTTCGTGGAAATCAACGGCGGACAGAATGCGATCGAGTCTCCCATCGCCCTTGTGATCATGCCGTACTCCTGCGCACGTCCCGCCAGGTAGCGCCCCAGCTTCCCAACCGTATCCAGCGGCTCCTTTGTCCGACGATCCGCAACGAGCTCCACAGCAGCGATCAATCCACAGCCCCTGACCTCCCCTACCAACGGATGATCCGCAAATTGAGCCAGTCCGGCCTGAAGTTGCTCGCCCAACTCGCAGGCGTGCTCAACAAGATGCTCTTCTTGAATGATCTTTATGTTTTCCAGCGCAACTGCGGTCGCAACCGGGTGGCCGCTGCCGGTGAAGCCATGACCCAGAGTACCGAAGGTGTGGCTCTGATCGGCGATCCCCTCGAAGACCTTATCGTTGATCAGGACCGCCGCGATCGGTTGATACGAAGAAGATAGTTGCTTGGAAACCACCATGACATCCGGCTTGATGCCGAAGGTTTCGCAGCCAAACATCTTACCGGTACGACCAAAGCCGCAAATCACTTCATCAGCAACGACCAGCACGTCATATTTGCGGCACACGGCTTGAACCTTGTCCCAATATGTGCGCGGAGGCACGATCACGCCGCCCGCCCCCATCAGCGGTTCGCCGTAAAAAGCGGCTACGGTTTCCGGGCCCTCCCGGAGAATGACATTTTCCAGTTCGGTAGCCAGGCGATCAGCAAATTGTTCATCGGTCTCGCCAGGTTTGGCATTGCGATAGTGGTGCGGACAGGCAACGTGAAAGAAGCCGGGCAGCGGCACATCAAAACCACGTTGATTCACCTGTAGCCCGGTCAGACTGGCGCTGACAGCAGTAATGCCGTGATACGCATTGTGACGGCTAATGAACTTCTTTTTGCCAGGCTTGCCGATGGCATTGTTGCGATACCAGATCATCTTGACGACGGTGTCGTTGGCTTCAGAGCCTGAGTTAGTGAAGAAGACTTTGCTCATCGGCACCGGGGCGAGTTCGATCAGCTTCTCGGCCAATTCGATACTGGGCGTGTGAGCCTTGTGGCTGAAGAGGTGATAAAAGGGCAGTTTGCGTAGCTGTTGCTCTGCCGCCTTGATCAGGCGCTCATTACTGAAGCCAAGCGCCACACTCCAAAGACCCGACATCGCCTCGAGATAACGCTTGCCTTGGTTGTCATAGACGTAAACGCCTTCGCCWCGCTCAATGATCAGCGGGCCTACTTCCTGGTGCAGTCGCGCATCCGTGTAGGGGTGCAGTTGATGCTGAACATCCTTTTCGGCGAGCGAAAGATACGAGCGATTCATGTTAAGGAACTCCGGGGAATGGCGGCCATATGGCGTTGTTACAGGCTTTGGTGGGTGTTCATCTCCACCCCTCTTGACGCTTGATGAATGTCCGCCGTGATCACACGCCGATACAGAGGTATTTGATTTCCAGGTAGTCCTCAATGCCGTACTTGGAGCCTTCACGACCCAAACCCGAGGCCTTGATGCCACCGAACGGCGCCACTTCGTTGGAGATGATCCCGGTGTTGACGCCGACAATGCCGTACTCCAGCGCCTCGCCCACACGGAACACACGGCTCAGGTCGCGTGCATAGAAATAGGAGGCCAGGCCGAACTCGGTGTCGTTCGCCATGGCGATCACATCGGCTTCATCCTTGAAGCGGAACAGCGGCGCCAGTGGGCCGAAGGTTTCTTCCTTGGCGACGGCGGCGTTGCTCGGTACATCGACCAGCACGGTCGGCTCAAAGAAGGTCCCGCCCAGGGCGTGCGGCTTGCCGCCGGCGACCACGCGAGCGCCTTTGCTCACAGCGTCTTCAATGTGTTCCTGAACCTTGGCCATGGCTTTGGCGTCGATCAGGGGGCCGGTGGTGATGCCGTTTTCCAGGCCATTACCAATGTTCAACTTGGCCACGGCCGAGGTGAGCTTGTCGACGAAGGCATCGTAGATGCCGTCCTGGATATACAGGCGGTTGGCGCAGACGCAGGTCTGGCCATTGTTGCGGTACTTGGAGATCAGCGCGCCCTCGACGGCCGCATCCAGGTCGGCGTCATCGAAGACGATGAAGGGTGCATTGCCGCCCAGTTCCAGCGACACCTTCTTGATGTCCTTGGCGCACTCGATCATCAGCTGGCGGCCGATTTCGGTGGAGCCGGTGAAGGTCAGCTTGCGCACGAGCGGGTTAGCGGTCAGCTCGCTGCCGACTTCGCCGGCACTGCCGGTGACCACGCTGAACACGCCTTTCGGAATGCCGGCGCGCTCGGCCAGCTCGGCCAAGGCCAGGGCCGAGTAAGGCGTTTGCGAGGCCGGCTTGAGGACCATGGTGCAGCCGGCGGCCAGGGCCGGACCGGCCTTGCGGGTGATCATCGCCGAAGGGAAGTTCCACGGAGTGATGGCCGCGGTAACCCCGATCGGCTGCTTGAGCACCATCAGGCGCTTGTCGACCTGGTGACCGGGGATCATGTCGCCATACACGCGCTTGGCCTCTTCGCCGAACCACTCCAGAAAGGAAGCGGCATAAGCGATTTCGCCACGGGACTCGGTTAGTGGCTTGCCTTGCTCCTGGGTCATCAGGCGGGCCAGGTCTTCCTGGTTGGCCATCATCAGGTCGAACCACTTGCGAAGCTTGTTGGCGCGCTCCTTGGCGGTCAGGGCGCGCCAGGCCGGTAGCGCCTTATCGGCGGCTTCAATGGCACGACGGGTTTCAGTCGCCCCCATCTTCGGCACGCTGCCAATGATTTCACCGGTGGCCGGGTTGTTGACCATGAGGGTCTGGCCACTGTCAGCATCTGCCCAGGCACCGTCGATATAGGCTTGCTGGCGGAACAGTTTCGGATCGTTGAGTTGCACGCGAAATTCCTCGTTAGCGGGTTGCGCCGGAAGCCGCCATCGGGGCGGTCCGAGTGGAGTTGGCGGGTTTGACAAAACTGACACCAGTGCTTGCTAGCTGCTCACGGACCTTGTCGACGATGTATGCGCCGATCGGGATGGCGGAGGTCGCTGCAGGCGACGGGGCGTTGCAGACGCTGACGCTACGGGCGGTGTTGACGAACAGGAAATCGTCGATCAACTTGCCGTCAAGCGAGACAGCCTGGGCGCGCACACCGGCCGGGTAGGCGGTGAGGTCGCTCTTGTTGATGCTCGGGCAGTACTTCTGCACTTCCTTCAGGTAGCCGCCCTTGAACAGTGAGTTTTTCATCTCGATCAGGCCGGGGCGCAGGTTCTTCATCAGCACCTTCAGAATGCCCGGGGTGGTCAGGGTTTCGAACATGTCCGACAGCGAAAAATCGGTCTTGCGATAGCCTTCGCGCTTCATCGCCAGCACTGCGTTGGGGCCGACAGTGACGGTGCCGTCGATCATGCGGGTCAGGTGCACGCCGAGAAATGGCATGGACGGATCCGGGATCGGATAGATCAGGTGGTTGACGATCTGATTATGCTGTTTGGGCAGCAGGTAATACTCGCCGCGGAACGGGCAGATGATGAAGTTGGGCTTGATCCCGAGCATGCGCACCACGCGGTCAGCCATCAGGCCCGAGCAGGTGATCAGGAAGCGCCCGTGGTGCTCCAGGGTGTCGGTTCGGACCACGACTTCATCGGGGCGCTCGTCGATGGCGACGACTTCGCTGTTGTAGCGGATCTCACCACCGGCGGCTTCGAATTCTCGGCCCATGGCCGCAGTGACCTCGGCGTAGTTCACAATGCCGCTCGAAGGCACGTAGATACCGCCCAGGCCGACGATGTTCGGCTCGCGCTCGCGCAGCTCGGCGGCCGACAGCCATGCACGCCTCAGCCCATTGGCTTCGGTCCGGTCCCACAACGCGCTCATGCGCTGCATTTCCAGCTCGTTGGTGGCCACCAGCAGCTTGCCGCACTCATCAAAAGGGATGCCGTGCTTGTCGCAGAAGGCCTTGGTGGCCTTGTTACCTTCCAGGCAGAAGCGCGCCTTCAGACTGCCCGGGGTGTAGTAGACGCCAGCATGGATTACGCCACTGTTGTGGCCGGTCTGGTGCTTGGCCGGGCCGGACTCTTTCTCCAGCAAGAGGATTTTTGCGTCCGGGTAAACCTGGGCCAGTTGCATGGCCGTGGACATACCCACAATGCCGCCACCGATGATGATGAAGTCGTACGCAGCCATTAGCTTGCACCCACCTGAATTACGTTTTTGTTGGAAGCGCGACAAGGGCCACATGAGGTGGCCCTCGTCACTTCAGCGTTTGGCAAACCTTACTGGCCGCGCTGGTACATGGTTTTTTGGTAGCTGATGTAGCCGCGCTGACGCATCAGCTCACGACGCAGGCCCGGGTGGGCGGTGAAGCGGTCACGACCGTGCAGCCAGAACATGTTGTTGACGAGCACGAAGCTTCCGACCGGCACCGGTACCGAAACCTTCTCCTGACTGCCTTCCAGGGATTCGCTCATGGCGGTCAGCCAAATGCCTTCCTCAAAGTCCTTGGGCTGCACGAACTGGTCGATGTAGCGCATCGTCGGGCGGCCTTCGGCGTCGTTGTCGAACACCGCATGGAACACGTCTTCACGCACGTTCTTGCTCGGTGGCGCGGTGAAGCGCATTTCACGGCGGGCCAGCGGATGCGTGTAGTAATGGTTCAGGTCTCCCCAATCGTCCAGGTGCAGCAGCAGGGTGTTGCCGCCCTCCATGTTCTGCTCGTCAATCTTCATCATCAGCACATAGTCAGTGCGCTCCTGAACAAATGTGCCGTCGTTGTGCAGTTCCATGACCCGGTGTGGCTGGCGCAGGTAGCTGTCGGAGTTGTCGGTGTTGACTACTGCAAAGCGCGCGTAGAACTGGCCGCTCATGGCATCGAAGTTGGAGCGACCGATCAAGTGCGCGACGGCCGAGGAAAACTTGACCATGTCATCGGCCTGGGACACTTCGTTCAACCCCTCCGGCGTGATCAGCATGCCGCCGGTGGCGCGGTCGAGAATGGTGTTGATCAACACCGGGCGCAGGGTGCCTTCGCACAGCTCGTCAAGTATCTGGCCAACCCGGAAGCGCAGGAACGATTTGTACTCCAGAGCCTGGACCGGCCATTGCGTCACCGCCTTTATGAACGCGTCGACGGTTTGCTTGGCAAATTTCAGCTCAAGCAGGCGCGGTGACTGGCTGGAAGGGGTGAGAGTGAAACCCTTGCACTCCGATGGCAGTGGCATCACAAGGTCCTGAATTTGCGTAAAGGCGTTCATGGCAGTTCCTGGGCAGAAGGTAGGGATTGGCCCCTCCAGCATCGATGCGGATCAGGCTCAGGGCAAAAATATCGCCATAAATTTAAAATGTCTACATTTTTATTTATGATCGACAAAACACCACTCCGTCTTATGTTTTTCGTATGACAGATGTTTAGGTATGATTGGACCTTGTCGTTTTCAGGAGCAGTACCTTTGGATAGCCTCACCCCCAAGCAGAACTCTGCATTCAGCGGGTATGAGCGACTCAAACAGGACATCATTCGCGGGGTCTTCAAGCCCGGAGAGAAGCTCCTCATGAGCGGGCTCAAGGAGCGTTATGACTTGGGGGTTGGCCCGCTGCGAGAGGCGCTTTCGCAATTGGTGGCCGAACATCTGGTGGTGGTGATCAGCCAGAAGGGCTACCGGGTCGCGCCCATGTCGTTGAAAGAAATGCAGGACATCTACGATGCCCGCGCCAACCTCGAGGCGATGATCGTAGGCTTGGCCATTGAGCGCGGTGACGATGCCTGGGAGGCGCAGATCCTTGCCCAGTCCCATACCCTCTCGAAAGTTATGGATGTCAAAACCCGAGAGCAGGTCTTGGATGTCTGGGACGAACGGCACAAGGCCTTCCACACGGCTATTGCCACCGGTTGTGGTTCAAAACACCTGCTACAGGCGCGTGGCTATCTGTTTGACCAGGCCGAACGCTACCGCCACCTTTGGCTGACCCAGACGGTTTTCTCCGAAGAAGCCCTGGCGTTGAAGCGCAAGGAACATGCTGCGCTGGTTGAAGCTATTCTGGCGCGCGATGCGCCACGGGCCAGCACCATGATGCGCACTCACCTGATGACGCCGGTACCGATCATCGCCGAGATAATGCTGGTGCAAGGAATGGGCAGTGCCGCGTGAGTTTGGGGTTGAACGGGGCGGCTAAAGCGAGCATACCCGCCCACTCTAGCTGAAGTATGCTTACTCATTGAGACCGCCCCTGATGAAGAAACAGCAGTTGGTTCGAGACCTTGCGGGCAAAACCCATTTCATGGGTCACCATGATCATGGTCCGACCTTCTTCTGCAAGCCCTTGGATGACTTTCTGCACTTCTCCCACACCTCAGGGTCCAGCGCCGATGTAGGCGAATCTGGGTGTCGGAATTACCCTCCTCCCCCGCATATTCTGCGACACACTTGACGCTAACAGCTTCACGATCGCAGCAATCCGATCACCATCGCTGACTTGGAAGGTATCGCCCCCGCAGTCCTCTCACAYCACCGTACGTACGGTTCTGTATACGGCGGTTCAGGTTATGCGGCTAAGCCGGTTTATCGTATCCAGTATTGAGACCAGTCCAAGCTGATCCCAGAGTTTCTTCGGCAGTGCCTGATTCATATGTGGCGCTCCCGAGTTCCACCTTGGGCCCCGGCCATTGGACGCTGATGTACAGGCCCGCGCTTCGTTGAGTCCCAGACGCATCAGGTTGCGCGCCCTCGTAGAGGGCTGCTTCCATTGACGCCAGATAACGCAGCGAAGTTAGTGACGTACCCATCCAACGACGATCATCTTCCGCCTTAATCGTTAATACTTATGTGCGAAAGTGACCGACTGCTGCATTCAACTCCTGATCCACCTGCTGGAGTTCAAGCGTCAAACGCTGCAACTTCACACTTTCCTGGGCGCTTTCCTCTGCCACCTCGCGCACCCGAACTATGTTCTGGCTAGCCTGTTCCGCCAAAACTCGTTGTTGCTCCGCTGCCCCTGAGATTTGTTTGTTCATCTGCTCAATGCTCAATACGGCGCGAGTAATCCGTGTCAGCGCCTGAGATGCCTGACCAGCAAGGATCACTGCTTCCCCTGTCAGTGCATGACTACCCTGTAACCGTTCAGTTGCCTGCTGGGCGACCCCACGCAGGCGACTGATCAGGTCTTCGATTTCGGCAGTAGAACGCTGTGTGCGGCGTGCCAAGCCACGCACCTCGTCAGCTACTACCGCGAATCCGCGACCATGCTCACC